>JASFVD010000017.1:0-13487 GCA_050050015.1 Anaerolineae bacterium
GGCCCAGGGACGTGCGGCTCCAGTTTCTGCTCGAGGCCATTATCCTGAGTCTCATCGGCGGGCTCGTTGGCGTGCTGGCCGGCGTGGGTGGTTCTCGTCTGTTCGGTGAGCTGGGGACGATGCGCACGCAGTTAGTGCCCACGTCGGTGCCGTTGGCCTTCGCAGCCGCGGCAGCGGTGGGCACCTTCTTCGGCTACTATCCGGCGACGCAAGCGGCGCAGCTGGATCCCATCGATGCGCTGAGACACGAGTAGAGCTGTTGTGCCGTCCGCGAGCGATCACTGAAGGAACGGAGGAGAATGCTGTGAAAGGTTGGATGCCGATCGGATTGACATGCGTTATTGTCCTTGCTGCTCTTCTGTTGGCTGGATGTGGAGGGGATCAACCGACGACTAGCGAGGGCGTCAGTGTAAGCTACGCAAGCGAGATACTGGAGACGGACTACGAGGGCGCACTAGATGTGAGCGGACAACTGGCGCTGGGCACGGTTCGGCTGGAGGGGACTGCACACGCCGTGACGCCCGAGCAGGCGGAGACCCTACTTCCTCTGTGGCAGGCGCTCCGGGGCAGCGTGACGGCAGAGGCTGAGGTCGGTGCTGTCTTGAGGGGTATCGAAGGGGCGATGACGGAGGAACAGTTGGCGGCCATAGCCGACATGGAGCTCACCGAGGAAGACGTGCAGGCTTGGATGGAGGAGCTGGGAGTAGGCGCGAGCAACGGTTTCCGGGGTGGCGATCTGGACCCCGACGCCGGAGCAGCGCGACAAGCGCAGAGTGGTGGGCAAGGTGGCGGGCAGATGCCACCTGATGGTGAGATGCCGTCCCACGTGGACATGCCGCTCGACATGGCAACACGAAGGGCCGAGATCCAGAGTATGAGCGAGGAGGAGCGAGAGGCGGCGATAGCGACGATTCAGGCCGAAGGCGGCTTCGGACGCGGATTTCGCGGTGGAGCGGGTGAGAACGGAAGTGCAGCCCCAGCGGGCGTCGGTCAAATACTCCCCGTACTCAGACCGCTGATTGCCGTGCTCGAGGAACGTGCTCGGTAGTTCCTCACACGGCCGTGTCGCTTGGCGCCACGCGGGATGGCGCACGCTACTCGTGAGCATATCGAACGGCGACGACTGCCGCGCGGCGGCGGACCGGCGCCGGCGAAGATGGCTTCACCATCGCTCTGGCTGGAAAGAAGACCCTGGTGGACAATCCATACCTGGCCGTATACAATTGTGGTGTCGTTCCAGCCGATCGGCCGCTGACCTGCCGTGAGCGAGTGAGAGCGTCAGCGCTGAATGCCTCAGCGCAGCGTGGGCCGGTGTATGGTCGCTGTGTGGACTCCACAGGCAGTGTAGGGAACTAGCAGCGGCGGGAGATGTCGCCCTCGCCGTGCGACCCTGGTGGGCATTGGAGCCTATGCCGTTCCGTCTAGTCGGCTTCACCCTGCCACTGAGGCGGCGTCTAGTAACATGGAGTGGCGTTGGTCTGAGAGGCGAGCGGGGTGTCGCCTCAGCGAGGGAGTCGATCATCGCAGAGAACCAGACGCTATCTCGGAATGCAGACATAGGGTGGAAGCTGGTCGCCTTGCTGGTCATCACGGGCTTGGCGGCATTCTTCCGCCTGTACCGAATCAATAGCCTGCCACCGGGTGATCGCTACGACCCGGCTTTCTATGGGGTCGACGCGCTGCGTGTGCTGTCCGGTGAGCGGCCAGTTTTCTTCTACGACTGGGTCGGACAGCACAAGGTGGAGCCACTGTTCAGCTATCTAGTGGCTCTCTGTTTCCTGGCCGTTGGCCCTTCAACGCTTGGCATCCACCTCGCTGCGGCGATCGTGGGGATAGCGACCGTACCGGCTGTCTACCTGGTGGCCGATACCCTCTTTCGCACGCTGCCTGCGGAGGAGGGAGTCCTGAGGCGCTGGGGCGCGCTCATGGCTGCCCTGGTGATGGCTATCTCCTATTGGCACCTAACCTGGAGCCGCTACGGCGTGCGAGCGATCCTGGTCCCTCTCTTCGCCGCCCTGGTGGTCACATCCTTATGGCGAGGTCTGGGTTGGACTACGACGGACGCCGGAAGGAGTCTGGAGAGACGATGGCCCTTCGTCGGCTGCGGTATTCTTCTGGGCGCGAGTATGTATACGTACCAGGCGGCGCGGTTGCTGCCCGCCCTAGTGGTAGTCGGATTCGCGGTCGTAGCGTGGCATCGGCGTAGGTTGACCCGGCACGACTTGATGGACCTAGTCATCGTGGCGTGCGTCGCCCTGGTCGTGTTCGCGCCGCTGGGCCTCTACTTCGTCAGGCACCCCGACAGCTTCTCGTCTCGCGTGGAGCAGGTGGTGGTCATCGACGAGAGTCAGGGTGTGCTAGGCAACGCCAGATCCGTTCTGCGGCAAGTATGGCGCACGGCCCTCTCCTTTGCGGTCGGAGTCGACGAGGAACCCTATCGGACACTGCCAGGACGGCCTTCTCTGAGTCCAGTCTTCGCGGTGCTCCTCCTGATAGGGATCAGCTTCAGCATGGGGCGCGTGAGAGAGCCCGCCCATATGTTTCTTCTGGCATGGTTGTTCCTCATGGTCGTTCCCGCTGCCCTCGCGGAGGAGGGAGCGGCGGCGAAGCGGGCCATCGGGGCATTGCCAGCGGTGGCCATGCTCATCGCCGAGGGAGTGGCCTTGCCTCTGGAGTCTCTTCGTCGGTGGGCCGCGGCCCGTCCAGCGTGGCGATGGCCGGCGGCGTTGTGGGGAGCCGTCGTGGTGGGAGGCTTTCTGTACGGCGGCTGGGCGACGTACCGAGACTACTTTGTCAAATGGGCGTCCTTGCCTGGGTTGTTCACCCACTTCGAGGTGGCCCGGGCGGCCATTGGCGAGTACGCAGGCGATCTGCCGCCGGGCGAGCGCATCTATGTCTCGCCAGAGGTCCCCAGCCACCCCGTGATCCGGTTCCATTCAGGTTTGCGGGATGATATTGAGGGCTACAATGGTCGGGTTTGTCTCGTCATCCCAGAGCGGACCAGCAGCAGCACCACGTATATCATTGCTCCGAAACACGATCCGCACAGCCTCGATCTTCTCGAGAGCTACTTGCCTGATGGACGGGTAGTCGACAAAGGAGGCTGGCACAGAGGTGAGCCCTCCTTCGTCGCCTTTCGTATTCCGGCGGGCAGCGAGGCACACCTCCCCGCGATGGACGAGGTGCGGGCGAGTTGGGCCGCCGGGATGGAGCTACTAGGGTACCGTATCAATGGGGACAGCTTCCAGACCGGTGACAAGATAGAGCTGACGCTGTACTATAGGTCCTTGGAGGAGGCCGGGCAGCGTTACACAGCATTTGTGCACCTTCTGGGACCGGACAACCCGGCGTCCGGAGGACCATTGTGGGCTCAGAACGACAGTGAACCATGCAACACGTTCTATCCCACATCCTCATGGAGCCCAGGAGAAATCATCGTTGATCGGATTGACCTGGTTGTGCCAGGAGAGGCACCGTCTGGTACATACCGCCTCACCATGGGCTTCTATGAGCCTTGGTCTGGTCAGCGACTGCATGCGGAGGGAAACTCCGTGACGGAGCACGACGTCGTGTTACTGGGAGAGGTGCGGGTCGAGGCGCCCCCGGAGGATTGAGGGCCGGATAGGGAGACGGGCTCAACACGAACTGCGGCGACAACCGGGACGATAGAGTGTTGAATGCCTCAGAACCTCCATACACCATGGATACTCGGCTCACGGATTGTTCAAAGAAGGGGCTATTCTGCTGACTGCGCCTTCTGGGCTCATCTGGCATCAGAGTGACTTTCCCTGGGCTCATGACCTTGGCGCCCAGCCTGAGTGTCCCTGATCCTCGGGACAGTCCAGCCCGCGCCGGTGTGCTAATCGTGGAGAAGCAGCAGTGAGGAGCTGTGATTGATGAGTCAGACCATTCTGGTCGTAGACGACGAACCGCAGATCGTGCGTCTGGTGCGTTCCTATCTAGAAAGGGACGGCTACCGTGTGGTGATCGCCTACAACGGAGAGGAAGCTCTATACATGGCGCGGCACGAGAAGCCGGACTTAGTGGTGCTTGACGTGCTGATGCCCAAGATGGATGGCCTCGAGTTCACGCGCCGCGTGCGCCGCGAACAGGACGTACCGATCATCATGCTGACTGCCCGCGCAGAGGAGACGGATAGAATCGTCGGGCTGGAGATGGGAGCGGACGACTACGTCACGAAGCCTTTCAGCCCGCGGGAGGTCGTCGCGCGGGTGCGGGCGGTTCTGCGGCGCTCCAAGCCTTCGGATCAAAGGGAAGGATCGCCGGTGCTGCGTGTGGGGCCGATAATGCTGGATCGATCCACGCATGCCGTCACCATCGACAATGAGCTGGCGGACCTGACTCCCACGGAGTTCGACATCTTGGGGGTTCTCATGAGTCAGCCGGGTCGAGTTTACTCGCGCGCAGAGATCCTCGAAGCCGTCCAGGGAGTGGCTTTCGAAGCCTATGAGCGCACGGTCGATGCTCACATCAAGAACCTGCGTCAGAAGATTGAGCCTGATCCCGCCAACCCCAGCTACATCCTCACCGTTCGCGGCGCAGGGTATCGACTCAACCCGGAGCTTGAGGATGGTTAGCGCTCGAGCCTCGACCGGGGTACTTGCCAGTCGTCGCCACACAAAGGATGCCAGTCCCCGAGACACGGTTCGGACGCTCGGTTTGGAGGGTGACCATGCGTAGTCTCTTTGGGAAGGGGATGGTAGCCTTCCTGGTCGTTATCCTCGTCGCTGTGGGCACGGTGGCGCTCCTGACGGGTCGTGTCACGGAGAATGCATTCCGTCGATACGCACTGACTCGCAGCGGGATGTGGGAAGGGATCACTGCTCGCCTCGGCGAATACCATCAACGGCAGGGGTCGTGGGAAGGCATCCAGGCTGTGCTGGCCGGCCTCCGCGATCGTTGGCCTCGAGCGAGGGGGCGAGACGTCGCTCCACCGGGCCTTTCACCGATGATCGACTTCCGCGTCGTAGACACAAGGGGAAGAGTGGTCGCCGATACCCGAGGTCTCCCCGTTGGGGCTGTCTCTCAAGGCGGGCTCGATGATGGTGTCCCCATTGAGATCGATGGGGAAGTGGTGGGCTTCCTTCTGCCGGCGCTGGGGGGCCGAGGCTCTTGGCCCCTCGATAAGGCTCAGGCTGCGTTCCTCTCTCGCGTTCGGAGAACACTCTGGATCGGGGCGGCGGCTGCCCTGAGTGTGGCACTGATCGTCGGGGGGCTTCTGTTCCGGTCCATCACGGCGCCGCTGCGTGAACTGACGGATGCCAGCGAGGCTATCGCTCAGGGAGACCTCTTTGTTCGTGCGCGCGTTCGGGGGCGGGATGAAATCGCGCAGCTGGCGGATTCCTTCAACGAGATGGCGGAGAGCCTGCGCCAGGCGGAGGAGGCGCGACAAAGCCAGACGGCCGACATCGCGCACGAGCTGCGCACGCCTCTCACTGTGCTGCAGGGTACGCTAGAGGCTATGCTGGACGGTGTCTACTCAGCTGGCGACGAGAACCTGCAGGCGGCCCTAAGCCAGACGCGCACTTTGTCTCGGCTGGTCGATGATCTTCGTCTCCTCGCCATGGCAGATGCCGGAAAGCTCCAACTCGAGAGAGATCATCTGGATCTAGGAGAACTCCTTGGAGAAGTAGTGGAAGCCTATCAAGCCCAGGCCAAGGAGCAGGGTGTCACTCTCGTGCTGGAGATACCTGCGCCTGTGCCCAGGGCCCGTGTGGATCGGGACCGATTGACCCAGGTGATGGGAAACCTTCTCAGCAACTCTCTGCAACACGTTCCCCCAGGCGGACACATCGACGTACGAGCCTCCACGCCGGGCGGCGACGCAGTGATCTCCGTGTGTGACGACGGTCCCGGTGTGCCTACCGAGGACCTCTCGCGTGTGTTTGAGCGCTTCTGGAGGGCAGACCCGGCGCGACGTAGGGCTACGGGCGGTAGCGGCCTGGGTCTCTCGATTGCCCGTCACATCGTGGAGGCGCACGGCGGACGCATCTGGGCGGAGGAGACCGAGGGAGGGGGACTGACTGTCTCCTTCTCGCTTCCGTCCTCCGACACCGCCCTCTAAACATCAAGAACGGCCCCTGGTCGGGCATGATCGGTGGAGCTTCCTGCACCACGTGCAGCAGGGCAGCCTACCCCTGATGCCCAACTGGCCCGGGCAACTAGAGAGCGGACGACGGGCCCAGGTGTAGCCCGAACCGGCGCTCCTCCAGCCGGTTTGACGTTCCGGAGAATTCCTCTATAGTTGAGACGAAACTGGAATGGTCACGGAAGCAGGAGGCTCCCCGTATTGAAGCAGCAGATACTATTCATTGACGGCGACCTCGCAGCCCAACGTAGCCTGGCAGAAGAGGTGCTGGCACCCAACGACGGAGAGCACCTCAGGGCTTTGACTGGGGAGGATGGCCTCAGGCTGTTGCAGGACCGAGATCCAGACCTTATCATCCTGGGGGACAGGCTGCCGGATCGCGACGGCTTCGATTTGCTGGAGGAACTCCTGGAGCTTGGTCTTGGAGTGCCTGTCGTCTTTGCCTCCTCGGACCAGTCAACCAGAACGATTCTGCGAGCCTTTCGACTCGGAGCCAGTGACTTCCTGGCGAAGCCCTTCGAACCGCGGATGGTGTTGGATGCCATTGAACGCACACTATCTGCGCCTCCGTCCTCCTCAAGACACGAAGATCTGACTAGGCGGCTTCGAGACGCCAACCGCCAGCTTCAAGCCCGATTTCAGGAATTGAACACTGTCTATGCCATCGGTCGCGCAGTCACGTCTCTGCTCGATCTCGATCAGGTGCTCAACCGGGTGGTCGAGGCAGCCGTCTACACGGTCAGAGCCGAGGAAGGCTCGCTCATGCTGCTCGACGAAGAGAGCAACGAGCTCTACCTGCGAGCTGCCAAGGACGTAGGCCAGAAGACAGCGCGCAATCTGCGACTCCGCGTCGATGATAGTGCTGCCGGACAAGCGCTGCGAGGCAATCGACCCGTGCACCTGACAGGCGACAGCGTGAAGCTTACCACCGGATATTTGGTCAAGTCGCTCCTTTACGTGCCACTCCGGGTTCCCGAGCGTGGTGCGATCGGTGTTCTGGGAGTGGCGAATCGTTGGGCCAGTCAACCGTTTTCTCAGCGCGACATCACTCTGGTCTCGGCCCTGGCCGACTACGCGGCGATCGCTATCGAGAACGCTCGGCTGTTTGAGCATGCAGAGACCGAACGAGCCAAACTTGAGGCAGTCCTTCGGGATGCCGAAGAAGCGATTCTGGTCGTCGACCAAGACGATCGTGTTCTCCTCTGCAACGCCTCCGCGCGCAGGATATGGCAGGTGAGTCCGGCAGATCTGTCTGAAGGTGAAGAGCCGCGCCCCGTGGACGAGGTGATAGCCGACTCAGCGATCAAGGACATGTTTGTCGAGACGACTGAGTCGTCGGAGGCTGTTCATCGCGAAGTGGCCCTCGACAATGAGCGAACCTACAAGGCCCATCTCGCACCCGTGGAGGGTGTCGGTCGCGTGCTCACGCTGCAGGATATCACGCATCTGAAGGAGTTGAATCGTCTCAAGACTGAGTTCGTGACCACGGTCTCTCACGATCTGCGCACTCCGTTGACCAGTGCTCGGGGATACGTCGAGTTGCTTCCTCAAGCGGGACCCCTCAACGAGAGGCAGGCGCATTTCGTGGCGCGGGCGCAGGAAAGCCTGGGAGACGTGGCCGATCTCATCGCGGAACTGCTGGACGTCAGGCGTGCCGGATCCGACTTGGATCTGACGATGGAGCCTTGCGACCTACGATCGATCATCAATGAGGCCGTGGGGCGTTTAGCACATCAGGCTGAGGAGAAAGGACAGGATCTGTGCTGGGAAGAGTCTGAGGCGTTACCTTTGGTCGAAGGTGATCCTCAGCGTCTGCGGCAGGTCGTGGACAATCTCGTCAACAACGCCATCAAGTATACGCAACGGGGAGGTCGAATCTTGGTCACCGCCACTAGTGATGCAGGGCACATCGTCGTGCAGGTGTCGGACAACGGCCTCGGTATCCCCGCCGAGGAGCAGTCACGCATCTTTGACAAGTTCTACCGGGTCGAGTCAGAGGACGTCACCGGCATTGATGGCGTTGGTTTGGGCTTGGCCATCGTCAGGTCAATTGTAGACCGACACGATGGACGGGTCTGGGTGGAGAGCAATCCTGGAGAGGGCAGTACGTTCACTTTCTTGCTTCCGGCTATAGAGGAGGAAAGCTAGCGGGATCGCACTGCGGCGCAGGGGTCGTAGTCTGTGCCGAGAACGACCAGGAAGTCGACTTCTCTCTGCTCCGATGGACTGGAGATGACGTCATCTCTCTCACGCCCGTAGAGTTGCATCAGTTCGAATAGGGCTGTAGCCGACGCGGGATCCGATGCAGGTGTCAGATCGATGATCTGTGTGCGGGACTGTGGCTCTCGGTCGGACCGCACCTGTGCGACCCGGAAGCCCTCCCAACGCAGTCTTGCCGCGGCCACCTCTCCCCAGTCTTCACGAAGCGTACGGTTCACAACCTCAACGCGCCACCTGAGTTGCTGAGGCTCGCCCTGTGCTGGAGGTGCCAGCGCCTCGGCAACCAGGCGGCTCAGAGCCACGGAGTCAGGAATCAGTATGTAGAGCCCCTCGGGCCCTCTCCATGCCTCTACGACGCTTCGTCCTGCGAATCGGCTCTTCACGTTGCCTGGATCCAGCCGCAACCCGATCGCGCCCAGACGTACCAAGCCCTGAAGATCCAGATCTGTCGAGACGCTTTCCTTCAAGGCGCCCCACATTGAAGGTATCTTTGGGATGACTCCCAGCCTCATAGCCTGCCCATACAAACCGCGCAGCATCTGCTGCTGACGACGATGCCGGTCGAAGTCGCTGGTGCTCCAGCGAGATCGAGCATACCAAAGAGCTTGCTTGCCGTTGAGGTGGTGGATGCCTGGCTCCCAGTCCACGTCCGTCTCGCCGGACGGAGAAGCGGCGTCCGGAAATGTGTCGTGGAGCGAACACTCGACGGCCACGTCGACGCCCCCCAAGGTATCCACGATTCTCTCGAAGCTGTCAAAGCCCACACGTGCGTAGTAGTCTACGTCTATGCCCAAGTTGTGCTTCATCGTCGTCTTCATCAGCGCTGGCCCGCCCAGACTGAAGGCCGTATTTATCTTGCCGAAGCCGTGCCCCGGCATCCAGGCGAAGAAGTCACGCGGAATCGACAGCAGTGCAACGGAGGGGAGATCGGGATAGACACTGGCCACGACGATGGTATCGGTGCGCCCTACTCTCTCGATACCACTCTGGTCTGAGCCCAACAGCAGAATGTTGACCACGTTCTGCGGCTGGTCCAGCAGAGGCATCGGCGCTGGAGGGAGCAACATCAACGTCTCGGTGGCGGAGTTTGTGCGGGTGACGACCACGGGTGTGGGGACCGGAGTCCCAGGCGGCAGCGTCAGCGGCGTTGTCACCGTCTCGGGTTGTGCAGTCTCGTATGGCGTCGGCGTGTGGGTCGACGTCGTGACGGGCTGTGGGGCCGTCGCGGATGGAGCAGACGTCTGCCATGAACCTGGCGGCTGTGCCGGCGTCTCAGCTGGTGCTGTTGTGGCGGGCTCGTCCGGCGTCCGGCTAGGCGTGAGGCCGTGCGTCTCGGTTTGGGAGGGCGTGGGCGAGAACGATGCAGGGGCAGCCGGACTCTCGATCATCCCAGACGGATTCGTCGAGACCGCTCTGAGTGAATGAACCGCAGCAAGGATCAGCACCAGGCTGATTACCAACGTCAACCCCTCGAACCAGCGATTCGCAGAAGCTTGCATAGCGTCAGGCCATCCCTGTGACGTGTGCGGCGTCGAATCAACTATTCTACCACGAACGCCTGCTGCGTCCAGGAACCGCTATGCGGAGCCGAAGCCCGGAGAGGGCGCTATGGCGCAGCCAGAAGCCGGCGGTTACGCCGAGGCCGAACTCTGTGTCGTTGGTGTGGCTGTGGGAGTCCTCGTGGCTGTTGGGGTCTCCGTCTCTGTCGGAGCCGAGGCGGAGGTAGTAGTGGACGTAGGTGTTGGCGTATCTGTGGGCGGAGAGGTGGTTGACGTCGCCGTCGGGGTGGGGGTCGAGGTTGGACTCGCGGTGGCTGGTGCTGCCGAGGGAGTGGCTGTTGATGTCGCTGCCAGTGTCTCGGTGGGGGATGGCGTCTCAGTTGCGGGCGGGCGGGGTGTGTTGCTTGGCGTCGAAGTGAATGTTGCGGTGGGTGGAACGTCAGTGGGCTTTGCTGTGGGTCGAGGCGTCGGTGTTGACGAATCGGCAGGTTCTGATGTTGGGCTTGCCGTCGGTGATGGCCTGGGTGTCACCGGTGGCACATAGAGAGCCTGTCCAGCGTAAATGGCGTAAGTTGCCAGGCAGTTTGCCCGCCGCAGGACGTCGAGATGGACGCCGTAGCTGCGGGCAAGGGAATAGAGCGTATCGCCTCGCTGGACGATGTACACCACCCAGCTCAAGGGGGGGCCACAGGGGGTAGGATTTGGCGTGGGAGTGGCATAGAACGCGGGGGGTACGTACAGGTGTTGGCCCGGAAGTAGGGCGGACTCCCCAAGACAGTTGCTGCGCGCCAAGTCGAGCGGGGCAAGTGCGGATCGCGCCGCCAGACTGCGCAGCGTATCTCCGCTCCGGACAGTGTACATGAACCATCCTGGCGGCCGGGAGCATGCGGGCCCCGGCGCGGCCTCCGTCTCAGTCGTGGACAAGGCGGGCTGATCCGCACCATCTCCAGGCTCCGATGTCTCATCCGCCGAGGTGGGGCTCACCGCTACTGTCCCTGGTCGCGGGGTGAAAGTCGGCAAGAAGGGGGTGATCGTAGCACGCTGGGCAACCGCTCTGGTCGGCGTAGCGGGGAGACGAGCCGGATCGAGCCGGGCGACGAGGAAGCTGCCCAGCAGCATAGCTGTGCTGACGAGCGTCACGACCAGTGCCGTCAGCAGCTGTCGCAGGTCCGATGATTGTTCATCGCCGGAATGGCGTCGCTCGGTCACGGTGGCTTCCCAGCACTCTTATCCGGCGGAGATGGTGCCGGCAGATGATTAAGGACGACACCTTTGGTCAAGCCGTCCCCATCTCGCATGAAGTTTGTCAGCGCCAAGCCGCCTCCTCCACAGATGGCAGCTATGTGCCTGAGGTGACCGCCCGGGCTTCGTCGCGGGCGATGGCACAGGCGAGTGCGAAGCCGATTGCCTCCACGATCTGCTCATCATCGGCAGTCCACTCTCGCTGTGACTCCGGATTGCCCACCAGCAGGAGACCAACGACGTCGTCGCCGACGGTCAGCGGCTGAACCAGGAGGGGACCGGCACCATCGAAGCCAAGGCGTCGGTAGAGCCCGTCGACAGGAGAGACGTCCCCGTGGCCTCCTGTCACACGCTCCTGGCGTCGACCGCGATAGGCCGTGGCGAGCATCGGGTGATTCGAGAGGAGCAAGGTCGGCTCTCGCCTCCCTGCCGCCGCTCCCGTCGGATGAAAGGCGACCACCCGCATCACCTCGACGGGGCCAGGCGCTAGAAGTCCGATGACCACCACGTCAGCATCCACTGTGCGAGCGATGGAAGCGACCGCTAGATCCAAGCTGGGACCGGGATCGCCGTCGGACTTGATGCGCCGGACAGCCTCTAGGATGCCGAGCGCGCCTGAATCTGATTCGTCAACGCGCAGGGGAGCCGCGGCAGCGGGCTCGAGTGCCCGCCGGTAGACAATGGCGGCCAGAAGCGGCATGGCCACCAAATTCGCCAGTCGGACCCAGCCGGCTGCGTTCACATCTGAGGTCGGGGTGACGAGTTGAAGGATGTGACCCAGGAGCCACAGGGCGACTAGACAGACAAGCCAACCCCAGTCAGGCGCCTGCGACACCAAATTCGTGACCAGAGCCAGCGCGAGAAATGCCGCGCTCGACCATTCCCATGCTCTTTCTTGCCAATGGCCCACGTAGCCCACGGCCTCGACCTGGGCCTCGGGCCAAAGCAAGGCGGAGGCGGCGTAGGCGCCGGCAGCGAACACTGTTGAAACGAGAAGGAACGTAGTGCCCAGACTGGGATACTCTTCGACCACCGGTAGAGAAGCCCACACCACCAAGAAGTATGACATGATTTGAAGGAAGCGCTCCAAGGGAGGCAACACGGCCATCGACGAGACCAGGCCCACGCTGTCGAGCAGTGCAACGAGCATCAGGATGATGCGCATAAAGAGGAGACCGACGCCCATCACCAACATTCGAGTGGAGGGTTCATCACGGCGCCGCTGCCAGTGACCGATTGCCACGCCGGCTATAAGCTGGATGGCAAACAGAATCACCAGGTGGTAGACTAGTGCAGCGGGCCGGATGGTGACCAGTTCTATGAAGTCTCGGATGAGCCTCACGTGAACCTCCAGGGGGCGGCCTACAAAATCATTATACCATGCGGGAAGGTCCGGCAAAACGGATGCCAGGCCCCTTGCCCCCGCTGCCTTCTCTAGCCGAAGCCTCGCCGTCCACCGCCTCCTCTGCCCCTTGAGGAGCCGCCCCTGAACCCGGAGCCGCCGCTGCTCCAGCCGCTGGAACGGAAGCCACCTCCGCCGAAACCACCACCACCTCCGCCTGATGAGGATTCCTCCAGGATATCTCCCAGCACTTTCATTGTGGTCGTACCGGCCTTCCAGGACAATTTGGTGGCTTCCCCGGCGCCTCTCACAACGACCTCGAATGGAGAGTCTGCGTCGTCCGCTTCGCCGACAGCAGTGTTTAGCACCGAGCTGAGCGAGCGGCTGGCCCTGTTCAAGGACCGGCTCAGGCTCTCTGAAAGGCCCTGAAGCGACACGTCCGCTCCGGCGGGCCGCTCCGAAGACACAGAGCGCGCCTTCGCCACTCTAGGAGTCGCTGCCGGGGACCGAGGTACGCCCAGCACCTGCGTCACGCGGGGCCTTGGTCGGCCTAGACGACCAGCCTCGGCGACGGTTCTCCCGATGTCCACTGGAACCGGGACCATCCAGATGGGAACGTGGACGTTCATGTCAGCCGCTTGCCGGAGCACGACTTCGTCCACATCTAAGGCTACGGCGTAGGGGAAGTAGCGGTCGAGGACCGCCTGCGCAGCCTCCGCGTCGCCGAACTGCTTGAGATTCTTCAGGTAGCGCCGGAAGGCGCGCCATCGAGCGGCCTCCTCAATCCCCAACGTCGTCCGCTGCGGCATCCAGCGGCTGATGCCGATAAGCATGAACCCTACTGCCGCCAGTCCCGCGGAGGGGGCGAAGGCAGGCCAGCCAATAGAGACCATACCGCAGAGCCCGACGATTCCCAGAGCTCCCGCAGCGATGACGACGATCTGTCCAGCCCACGTCCACCGCCGGCGGGCTGTCTCCGGTAGCACGGCGAAGTACCGGGAGGCTGCCTCGCCCATCTCTTCATAGATTGTCGGTAGGCCACGCTTGAATGTATGTTCGATCCTGGAAAAGGGGA
>JASFVD010000018.1:0-13252 GCA_050050015.1 Anaerolineae bacterium
GAAGCAGACGAGGAGCTCTGTACTAGACGGGGTGGACTACTGCGAGTCCCTTCTGGAGCGGTTCGACGACGGGCGTTTCATTCCCTTCGTCGGACCCTTGGCGCCCTTCGTCGATCCGGGCAGCCTGTTCTACGAGAAACCAGACGCTTACGGGTACAACATCCGTTTCCGGACGCTCGAGGAACACCGGCAGGCCCTGCTTGCGCCAACCTGGAAGCACATTCTCAACTACGAAACTCGTTGGATGAGCCGGGATGACATCGCAGCGGTCACGTATGAGGCAGGGCGCCGGCTCAACGCGCTCAAGGCGCGCTTCGGCCTTGTAGAGCCGGAGGTTGCTGCCGAGACGGAGCGAAGAATCGATCGCGCTGTCTCACTAATGGCCCGGATCGACGAGCTGATAGGGCGATGCACGCCGGAGGAGCTGGAGCGTGAGCTGCAGGCGCTGAAGCCCGAGATCGACAAGGCGAATACGTCGACTGTGTGCGAAAAGACCGAGTTGGATCTGCCCTTCGACATTAGGGCTTTCAACTGGCCCAGGCTGGTGAGAATGGGCGCGAGCGACGTTTTGTCGGGCCTGAAGGAGGCGGTGGTCGGGAGGCGGTGAGCTGGGGCCTCTTGAGATGTGGCTAGAGCCACTGCCGGGAGCCCGTGCGCTGACCTGGAGTTGACCTGTCGCGTTCTCTGCAGTTAACGGTACCGGGCGCCTTTCTGTCTGGGACGTTGGTCGTTGGACTGGAGGAGTGCATGAAACTGAGCCGAGAGCAAGTCGAGCACATCGCTGACCTCGCCAAGTTGGCCCTGTCTGACAGGGAGATCGCGACCTATCAGGCCCAGCTTTCTGCCATTCTTGACCATTTCGAGCACCTCCAGGAGCTGGACACGGAGGAGATCCCTCCCACGGCAACAGTGCTCCCTCTGCGCGGTGTGACGAGGCTGGATAAGATTGAGGCTCCGATGACACAGGAGGAGGCTCTGAAGAACGCGCCCGAGGCTGAAGACGGCTGCTATTCGGTGCCCGCAGTCCTGGACAAGCAAGATGCGTGACGTTGAGCTCGGACAGCTGACAGTCCACGAAGCCATGGACCGCCTCGCCGCCAGGGATCTGACGGCCACAGACCTCATTGAGGCAGTCTTCGACCGGATCTCGGAGGTTGACGGTGACGTGCGGGCCTACGTCGAGGTCGGGCGCGAGCAGGCTCTCGAGCAAGCACAGGCAGCCGATGCAGCCCGGGCGGATGGAGAGGACGGAACCTTGCTGGGCATCCCCGTCGCCGTCAAGGATGTGCTGTGCACGAAGGATATGCCGACTACGGCGGGATCTCGGATCCTTGAGGGATTCGTCCCCCCGTATGACGCGACGGTCGTGGCGCGCCTGAAGGGAGCGGGCGCGATCGTGCCGGGTAAGACAAACACCGACGAGTTCGCCATGGGATCCTCGACGGAGAACTCGGCCTACGTCACCACCCGCAACCCGTGGGATCTGGACCGAGTGCCTGGCGGATCGAGCGGGGGGAGCGCCGCCGCCGTGGCGGCCGGTGAGTGCCTGGCCGCTCTGGGGAGCGACACGGGGGGCAGCGTGCGCCAGCCGGCCAGCCTGTGCGGCGTGGTGGGACTCAAGCCGACGTACGGTCGGGTCAGCCGCTACGGACTGATCGCATTTGCCTCTTCGCTGGATCAGGTCGGCGTGCTGACAAAGGACGTGAGGGACGCAGCGGTTATCCTGAGCACCATCGCCGGTCACGACGTCCGGGATGGGACATCGATGGACGTCCCGGTGCCGGACTACACGGCGGCGCTGACGGGCGACGTGCGCGATGTGCGGGTAGGGGTACCAGAGGAGTTCTTCGTCGAAGGACTCCAGCCAGACGTGGAGGAGGCGGTGCGTACGGCGGTAGAGACCCTGGCCCGTCTGGGCACCGAGGTAAGAACCGTGAGTCTGCCGCACACCGAGTACGCCCTGCCAGTCTACTACTTGATCGCCCCAGCGGAGGCCAGTGCCAACCTGGCCCGCTACGATGGCGTGCGCTACGGTATGCGGTCGGAGGGCGACAGCCCGGATCAGATGTACAAGCGCACGCGAGGCGAGGGCTTTGGCCCGGAGGTCAAGCGGCGCATCATGCTGGGAACCTATGCCCTTTCGGCGGGCTACTATGACGCCTACTACTTGAAAGCTCAGAAGGTGCGAACCCTGATCAAGCGGGATTTGGACGCGGCCTTTGAGGACGTGGACGTCATCGTTGGACCGACGACTCCGACGACGGCGTTTCGCATTGGAGAGAAGGTCGAGGATCCGCTCCAGATGTATCTGTCCGACGTGTTCACGCTGTCTGCGAACTTGGCCGGCATCTGCGCGCTCAGCCTTCCTTGCGGGTTCGATGGGCGCGGACTGCCCATAGGCCTGCAGGTGACGGGGCCTGCGTTTGGCGAGGGTGAGGTACTGCGTGTGGCGCATACCTACGAGCAGGCTACCGATTGGCACACGCAAGGGCCGGAGCTTTGAGCGCGTCCGGCCCTTCGGTGTTGAGGCGGGTTGGCCCCCTCCAGTCACCTTATCTTATATTCGCACTAGGCCATGAATAGAGGAGAAGGAGTCAGAGAGTGAAGGGCATTATCACCATCGCAGGATACGGCACGCGATTCCTCCCCGCCTCGAAGGCGATTCCCAAGGAGATGATACCCATCGCGGGCAAGCCGCTGATCCAGTATCACGTCGAGGGGCTGGTAGCGGCAGGTATCACCGAGATCATCGTCGTCGTGCGTGACAACGGGGCCATAGTCCAGGACCACTTCTCCCCGAACCCGCAGTTGCACACTCACTTGGAGGAGTCTGGAAAGCTGGACCTGCTGGAGGAGATGAGGCGCGTCAACACGATGGCGGACATTGTCCTCGTGCGCCAGCCGGAGGATCTGCCCTATGGCAATGCCACGCCGGCACTCGCCGCGCGCAACTGGCTCAACCCGGGGGAGCCCTTCTATTACATGTTCGGGGACGACATCGTGATGGGAGACGTGCCGATTCCGCAGCAGATGCGGAATACGTTCGATGAGCGCGAGCCTGCTGCCGTCCTCGCCGCGCAGGAGGTTCCCGACGAGGAGACCCACCTGTACGGTTGCATCGAGCTGAAGCCGGGCACCGAGAACGAGATGACGCGGATCGTCGAGAAGCCCGCGCCGGGCACGGCTCCCTCCAATCTGGTCCAGATCGGCCATTTCATTTTCACCCCAAAGATATTCGATGTGCTGGATGGCCTGGAGACGGGCAAGGGAGGCGAGCTGTGGCTGGCCGATGCGGTGGATGAGCTGGCGAGCCGTTCCTCAGTTGTGGCTCACCCCATCGAAGGGATCTGGATGGCCGCAGGAGACCCGCTCCGCCAGCTGAAGGCCTGCATCGAGGTGAGCCTACAGCGAGACGACTTGCGCGATGACCTGGTCGCGTACCTCCGATCCCTCGACCTCTGAGAGGCGAGCGCGATCCGTGACACAATCCCTCCAACGTGTAGCACGACGCTGCCCCTCTTCTCGCCGAGGTGCCGTCTGAGCCATGGCGAAGGCTGAGGTCCAGTGCTATGCGGGCGGCAGCTATCCCGAGCGGCCTCGGTCATTCCTCTACCGAGGTGAGTGGCTGGACGTAGCCGATGTGGAGCTGCGGGAGAAGCTCCCCGGAGAACTGCGGTTCCGGGTTCGGACAGCGGACGGCCGGTCTTTCCAGCTCGCCTATGATGAGCGGCATGACGTCTGGGACGTTCGTCTGATCCGGCCTCCGGCTGGGTCGGGAGACGCGACGTGATCACGCTCGTCGGGCTGCTCCTCGCAGTCACGCTCGGAGTCGTGCCCATGGCCGTCTACGCCCTGTTGCTCTGGTGGTTTGACCGGTACGAGAAGGAGCCGCTTGGACTCCTGGTCGCTGCCTTTGTCTGGGGGGCGGTGCCTGCCGTCGTCTTCTCCCTCGTTGCCGAGCTGGCGCTGGGGGTTTCGATGTCGCAGCTGGTCAGGCCGGAGAGAGCGAGCCTAGTCGAAGCGGCCCTGATCGCGCCGGTCGCCGAGGAGGTCTTCAAGGGTGGAGCACTGTTGCTTCTCTTCGTCTTCTTTCGCCGAGAGGTCGATAGTGCCATCGACGGCATTCTGTACGGCGGGCTTGTCGGGTTTGGATTCGCGGCAGTGGAGAACACGCTCTATTTCGGTTCGAGTCTGATAGAGGGTGGGTTCGGCCAGTTTGCGCTAGTGGCACTCTTTCGAGCTTTCCTCTTTGGACTGAACCATGCCCTATTCACCGGTCTCTTCGGGCTTGGCGTGGCGTGGAGTACCTCGGCGTCTAGCGCCGCCGCGAAGGTGGGAGCGCCGGCGGTGGGCCTCTCGCTCGGGATGGTGGCTCATGCAACCCACAACGCTAGCGTCACGCTGGGCGGGGAGCTTGGCTGGCCTTGCCTGATCGCTTTCACCTCCAATTGGGTTGGTGTCGCGTTCCTCGTCGGCGTGCTGGTATGGTGTTCCCTTCGAGAGCGGCGCTGGATCGACCACTGGCTTGGCGAGGAGGTCGACAAGGGCACGCTGAGCGAAGAGGACTTCAACGTGGTTTCTTCCTATGTAGCGAGGTTGGCGGAGCGGGCAGATGCACTGCTCGCGGGAGACCTGAACAGATGGTGGAGACTGGGTCGCTACTACCGACTGGCGACGGAGCTGGCGTTCAGCAAACGGCGTCTGGCCGGGTCTCCTGAGGATGTCGTGGCCCGCGAGAGGGTGGAGAGGCTGCGGACCCAGGTGGAGAGGATGGCGGTGAAGCCCTCCGGGTGACCACGGTCTTCCTAGCCGCATTCTCGTGGGGTCGCCTACCGGATGACTGAGGTGTCGGTCACCTGCGGCACCGCATTGGCGTGACTCGGTCACGCTTTCGGCGCGTCGTCGCAACATCCGTCGACGTGTTGGGCACCCCGACCCCTCCAGCTGCGCGTGCCCGTCCCGTCATACGGGCCAAAACATCGGCACCAGGAGAACACACAGGATGTAGATCATCACAGTCGGCACGGCACCAACCTTGAGGAAATCCACGAAGCGGTACCGACCCGGCCCGTATACCAGCAGGCAGGCCGGTTCCAGTGGCGTCAGGAAGGAGCAACTCGCTGCCAAGGCGACCATCATCGCGAAGCTACGAGGATTGAGGCCGAGTTGCTGCGCCGTTCGAACGGCTACCGGCAGGACCACCGCCGCCGCTGCTTGGTTCGACATGGGTTGCGTCAGGAGCACCGTCAGTGCGAAGAACGCGGAGAGCAGCCAAATGGGCGCCGACTCGCCGGCCACCCGGACGATCTGATCGGCCAGGAAGGCTGCCGTCCCCGTCAGCTCCATCGCGGCGCCCAGGCCGAGCATTGAGGCGATCAGGATTAGAACCTTCCAGCGCACCCGACTGTACGCTTCCTCCGGCGTGATGCAGCGGGTGGCGAAGACGAGCACCGCTCCGAGCAACATCGCCACTGGCAGGGAGACCACCTTGAACGTCGCTGCGAGCACTGCCCCAGCGAAGATGGTCAGCGCGATCGGGGCTCGCCGGCGGCGCTTGAGCGAGACGTCGGGCAGACTGAGCCTGCGGAACAAGTTCTGCCTCTCCAGAGCGTCGATCCGTGCCTCGCGTCCCTGTACGACAAGTACGTCCCCTACCTGAAGTCGAACGTGGCTCATCTTTCGGGTCAGAGTCTCGCCCTGTCGGTTCAGCGCCAGGACCTGCAGCCCGTATCGGTCTCGGAAGTCCAGGCCCCACAGTGTACGGCCCACCAGGGGCGAGTTGGGCAGGACCATCACCTCGGTCAATCCCATCTCATCCAAGTCGATCTCCTCGCTGGGGAACTCGACGTCGGCCCTGATCTCAACACCGGCCTGCTCTTTGACGTCGAGGACGCTCTCGCGAGTCCCCTCGACGAGCATCACGTCTCCCTCCTCGAGCCGAGTCGCGGCACGCGGCAGAACGTGGCGCGAGCCGCCGCGCACGATGCGCAGCACCTTCAGGTCCAGCTCCGAGCCGAGGGCGCAGGCCCGCAGAGTCTTTCCTGCCAGCGGCGACTCGGGAGGGATGAGAAGCTCAGTCAAGTAGAGGCGCGTGCTGATTTGCTCGATTTCCTCTCTAGGGATCCGATCGGGGATCAGGTGCCGTCCGAGGACGAACATATAGCCAATCCCCACGGCTGCAATTGGGATGCCGACGGGCGCCAGCTCGAACATCCCGATCGGCGCCAACCCAAGATCCTGCATCAGTCCACTTACCACGATGTTGGTGGAGGTACTGATCAGCGAGATGGAACTGGCCAGGATAGACGCGAAGGCGAGGGGCATCAGGAATCGCGCCGGGCTGATGGTCACGCGACGGGCCACGGTGATCACGATCGGCACAAAGAAGGCCGTGGCCGTGGTGTTGCTCATGAACGCTCCCACTAGGGCGGCCATGCCCATGATCGTCAGAAGGAGCTCCTTCTCGCCGGCCTCGCTCCGATCCAGGAGCGCTCGGCCGACGATGTCAGTCACGCCCGTCCGGGTCAGCGCTGCCACCAGGATAAGGAGCCCAAGCATCATCACCACCACGTCGCTGCCAAAGCCCATAAAGGCCTCCTCTGCCGGCAGCAGCCCGGTGAGGATCAAGAACAGGAGGATGCCCAGGGCCGTCACGTCCACCGGAAGCCTCTCGATGGAGAACAGGACCAGGGCTGCGACGACGGTACCGAGGACGAGTGCGATCTGGATGTCCATAGATCTCCCGTTGGGCGACAGGCGAAGGCTTAGAGGGTTGTGGTCAATTATACAGTCGCTCGTCGCCTGTGCCACCGCCGGCTTCGAGTGAGCCAAAGCATCGTCTCCAGGCATGTGGTCGGATGGTGAGAGGCGCCGGTCTTTCTCCGATAGAAGCGTTTGGGGGAGACGTCACCGAGGCCAGGATCGGCTGGGGAAACGCTGGCCCGAGGGAGGCTGTATACGATAAGGCGCGTGGTAACTGAGACTGCTGATCGAGAGGCACGAAAGTTTGTTGGTCCGATCGAGAGGTCGCCGTCGTCAGGGGGCAGAGGAAGTCGGGCGCGCCGTTACGAGCCCATATGACGACCACACCTCGTCCGAGTGGCCCGACGGCATATTGGACAAGTCAGTCGGGGCGAGGCTCCATCGAATGCTGCTTCTGGGTGCACCGCCGTGCTGAGGGGCACCTCGATTTCGCAAGATGCCCCTCGGTCCAGCTGTCCCCTTTAGATTCCTACCAGTCGCCGCCTGGGGCGCCAGGCCGCTCGCGATGCTGTTTGTGTGCTTAGCACACAGCACAGCCGCCTTCGGCGCCGGTACTCAGAGCAGCTTCCACCAATCCGCGGAGATGGACGCTCTCGTGAGCCCGAACGCGGCTCGCGGCCCCTGGCCCTGCCAGCCCACGGAGTCGCGCGATCTCGGCATCCCGAGCCAGGCCGGCTGTAGCAGCCCTTGCAGCGGCATCCGCCAGTCCCCGCAGATGGACGACCTCGTCGGCCCTAGCTCCTATAGCGGCTGAAGGAGTTGCCAGTCCGCGTAGACGAGCAATCTCGCTGTCCTCAGCTGCGCTCGCGACCACGCGCAACGCGCCGGCCTCCAGGCGATCACGCAAGTGCACTACCTCATTAACTCCGGCCCAGCTGCCTGCAGCGGGTCCGGCCAGCCCGCGAAGTCGGGCAATCTCAGCAAGCCTGGCCTCCCGTGCGGCGCGTTCCGCAGCGAATGTGTACTGGGCCGGATCGGAAGCCTCGCCAATCCCTAGTGGACGCGCGTCAATAGCCCCACTTCTTGTTTCTGAGGTCTCTCGAAGAGCCATGAACCGGAACTGCACTGGGTCCGATGCTTCAGCGCATACCTCACACGGAACATCGGCAACGCGAGCAGCGTATGCGCTGCCCACGAGCAGGGTGAAGATCGCAAGCAAACCAACCACGAGGCCGACGCTTAACCTCTCCGGTCTGCTTCGAGAGAGAATACCATTCCGTTTACTCCTGAGTTTTCGACGCTTTTCGCCTAATCCTAGTCTGGCGTTCATCGCTCACCTCCTTGTTCGTTCACGTGAACTGGAGTGTCCACTCCTTAAGTCCTTGATTGATCTGAGCTGATGATAGCGCGGAGGCCGTTTCCAGATCGTTTCACGAACCGTTTGAGCAATGATCGATAGGCCTGTTAGTCCACCCATGGGTCGCCTGCAGGTGTGCAGTCCCGGAGAGACAAGAGCCGGACGGGCTGCGGTACCTCAGAAGCAGGGTCGTCGACTGGTGAGAGCAGTGAGATGCCCGCGATCTTGAGAGAGCGTGGGGCTCGAACCGGTGGGAACTCCTTGGTTGGGGGAAGGGCTTGTCGCCACGGGTCACGCTAACGCGCGAGGACTGCGGGAGTGGATGGGAGTCGAACCCACCGCGGCTTGCGCTGTGCAACCCGCCACCGGTTTTGAAGACCGGGGGAGCCACCGGGCCCCAACCACCCCCAAGGCAACTCTTAGAATAGCCTGAATCTGTGGATTCGTCAAGCTGATTCGGGTCGGCGCCCAAGAGCGCTTGAGTATTGCTTCTCTTTGGACGAGGAGTATAATGTTGGAGCAGTCGCCCTTCGCGTTGCGGGAGCGGATGCGAGAAGGGCAGGATATCTCTCTGCGCTGGTTTCCGGGTGACAGCCAGAGGTGCGTCGCAGGCCCTGCCCGCGGTGCTCATGTCTTGTGCCGCCCATATCCTTGGGTGGCCTCAGTGAGTCAGACGTGGAGAGACGTGCAACGCCACGAGGAGGAGGTCCTCTGCCAGTCCTGATTGATGGTCACAATCTGATAGGACGCCTTCCCGACATCCGCCTCGATGATCCGGACGATGAGGCACGACTGGTCTCGCGCCTTCAAGCCTATGCAGGTCGCACGGGGAAGCCGCTCACTGTGATCTTTGACCAGGGGCTTCCGGGCGGGCGCTCGGAGAGCCTCTCTGGTGGCCGGGTGAGCGTAGTCTTCGCTCCTACCGGGCGCAAGGCGGATGGTGTTCTCATCGAGCACATCCGGCGCTCGCGCAACCCGGGCGGACTGATCGTGGTTACCTCGGACCGAGAGGTGATCGCCGAGGCCCAGCGGCAGGACGCCCGAGTTGTCCGTTCCGAGGAGTTCGCAGGCGAGCTGGAGCCAACGCCGGCTCCTCAAGCGGGAGCGAAGGAGGATGTGCAACTCTCGCCGGACGAGGTGGAGGAGTGGCTGGAGCTCTTTGAGAACGGTTGAAGCTCCCTCTCCCGCGCGAGAAGCAAACAGGCGAGGGGTGCCCCCCGCCTGTTCGTCTGCATTGAGATTCTGTAGTGCTACTCTGACGGGATCTCGGGGAGGCCCTCCAGCGCTTTCTTAAGCTTGTCCTCCGCAAGCTCGTAGTCGGGCAGTTCCTCGCGGTGATAGGCGTCGTACGCCCCCAGATCGAAGTGTCCGTGCCCGCTGCAGTTGAAGAGTATCACCTTGTCCTCGCCTGATTCCTTGCAGGCCAGGGCCTGGTCGATGGTCGCCTTGACAGCATGAGCCGTCTCGGGCGCGACGATGAAGCCTTCGGCCTGAGCGAAGCTGTGCGCTGCATTGAGAATCTCGTTCTGGTGGTAGGCTGCCGCTTCGACGAAGCCATCTTCCATAAGGCGGCAGATTATCGGCGCCATGCCGTGGTAGCGTAGCCCGCCAGCGTGGACCGGAGCCGGGATGAAATCGTGGCCGACGGTGTGCATCTTCGCCACGGGGCCAGTCTTGGCCGTGTCACCCCAGTCGTAGGCGTACAGACCGCGCGTGAGGCTGGGGCAGGCTGTGGACTCGACGTTGATGACGCGCAGGTCGGGCCGGGTCCCGTCCATCTTGTCCTTAATGAAGGGCAGGAAGAGGCCCGCGAAGTTGCTGCCACCACCGACGCAACCGATCAGCACGTCCGGGTAGTCTCCCGCCATCTCCATCTGCTTGATGGCTTCCATCCCGACGATGGTCTGGTGGAGCAGAACGAAGTTGACCACGCTGCCCAGAGAGTACTTCCATCCGTCGTGGGTTACCGCGTACTCGATCGCCTCGCTAATGGCGATGCCAAGGCTGCCCGAGGTCTCGGGGTCGACCTCTAGGATCTGCCGACCGGCGTTCGTCTCTGAACTCGGGCTGGGGACCACGCTGCCGCCCCACGTCTCCATCATCACGCGCCGATAGGGCTTCTGGTGGTAGCTAATCGTGACCATGTAGACTTTGCACTTCATCTCGAAGAGCGTGGTCGCGAAGCACAGGGCGCTTCCCCACTGTCCGGCTCCCGTCTCGGTCGCGAACCCCTCGAGCCCTTCTTGCTTGGCGTAGTAGCATTGGGCCACGGCCGTGTTTGGCTTGTGGCTCCCGGGTGGGCTGACGCCCTCCCACTTGTAGTAGATCCGGGCAGGCGTGTCCAGAGCCTTCTCCCAGCGCGCGGCGCGGTAGAGCGGGGAGGGACGCCACATCTTGAGCACGTCCTGTACCTCGTCTGGGATCTCGATGTACCGTTCCTGGCTCACCTCCTGCTCAATCAGTCCCTGAGGGAAGACCGGCGCCAGGTCGTCCGGCTGCAACAGATCCAAAGTCACCGGATGGCGGTAAGGGGGCGGCGGCGTCGGCATATCCGGCACCACATTATACCAGCGCGTCGGCATGTCCTTCTCTTCCAGGAAGTACTTGTAGTGTGTCATGGCTGTCTCTCCTTTCTCGTACGCCTGCCAATCAGGCCTACCTCTGTCTGCGCTTTGTCCGGATCGTCGATCCGGTGCGAGCAGGTGGGATCTTCGTTCCTCCCGCTGATGCTCGTCCGCTTGTGCGCTTGGCCCCTGGTCACCGTCGGCCAGCGACATTGGGCACTTGTCTCACGCCTACGCTAGGAACGCCTCTCGGTCGGTGAAGAACTGCTTGTAGATTCTGTAGTGCGTCGTCTCTTCGTAACTCACCTCCTTGATCTGATCGTCGTCGAAGCTGAAGATTTGTGCGCCAGGATAGGCCAAGAGGATGGGGGAATGCGTGGCCATGATGAACTGCGCGTGACCTTCCTGCTCCAGCTGCTTCAGCAGTTGGAGGAACCTTATCTGGCTCCTGGGCGACAGAGCAGCCTCCGGCTCGTCGAGCAGGTAGAGGCCTCTGATCCGAAGCCGTCCGCTGAAGTAGCTCAGGATGCCCTCACCGTGGGATAGGACGTTCAGGAGGCGACCCCCGTGATACTTCAAGCGGCCTGGATCGCACAGCGCCAGGTCGTCGAGGAAGTCCGCCATATCGTGGAACGTCTCCGCGCGGAATAGTGATCCGGGCACGCGACCGTTGCTCCAGCTCACCTCCACGAAGTCCTTGAGCCGATCCTCGTAGGGGTTCTCGTGCGCCAGATGGCGTCTCGGTTTGTCCCAGATGTGAATGCCGCACGTCCTCGTGATGGCGTCCAAGAGCGTCGACTTGCCCGACCCGTTCTCGCCCACGAACATGATCACGGGACTCTCAAGTTTCAGCTCCGACGTCGCAGCGAAGACGGAAAGGTTGAAAGGGTAAGAGTCAGGGGTGGGGAAATCCTCGTGCTTGATGCGGACGCGTGTGATGAACATACGACTTTCCTCCTTCAGCGGACGGCATAGCCAGGGCGGTCGCCTTCGGAGATCGTCCCGCCCTGTGAATCGAAGCTGGGCAAGCGCATCGCCTGACGCACCAGAGCCATCGTCTTCGTCGACTCCTCACGCATTCGAGCATTGCCGCTGACCAGGATGTCGGTGATCAAGCCAGGCTGGGCGGCATAGTGCGCGCGTCGTTCTCGGATTGGATCAAGAAACCGGTTGATGGCGCTGGCAAGTCTGGCTTTGACCTCCACGTCCCCGACTTTCCCCTTGCGATACCGTTCCTTCAGCTCACCAACCTCCTCCACGTCGTCGTTGAACGCGTCATGGTAGATGAATACGGGATTTCCCTCGACGCGGCCGGGAATGTCGGCACGGACGCGGCGTGGGTCGGTGTACATTGTGCGCACCTTCTCTTCCACTGTGGTCCGGTCGTCGGACAGGTAGATCACATTGCCCCTCGACTTACTTGCCTTTGCCTCCCCGTCGGTGCCGACGAGCATGTCGCCGAGCACAGCCTGCGGTTCGGGGAACACCTCTCCGTAGAGGCGGTTGAACCTCCGTGCGATCTCTCGCGCCACCTCGACGTGGGCTTCGTTGTCCTTGGAGACGGGGACCAGGTGGGCGCGGGGTAGCAGGATGTCGGCTGCTTGGAGCACGGGGTAGCCGAGCAGGCCGAAGGGGATCGCGTCCAGGTGGGCGTTCGCTGCCATCTCCTTGATGCTCGGCACCCGCTCCAGGCGAGGGACGCTGACCAGCATCTCAAGAAAGAGGTTGAGCTGATAGGTGCCCGGCACGGCCGACTGGACGAAAATAGCACTCTTCTCCAGGTCGATGCCGACCGACAAGTAGTCGAGCACGATATCGTGGACGTTGCGGCTGATCCGCTCCACATGTTCCCTTTCCGGCTGCGTGGTCAGGACATGGAGGTCAGCGATGATGAAGAAGCTCTCGCATTCATCCTGCAGCCGCACTCGGTTTTTCAGGCTCCCCACGTAGTGACCTAAGTGCAGTCGGCCGGTCGGTCGGTCGCCCGTCAGTACTCGTCTCTGGTCCATGTCTCCTGCCCTTCGTCTTCCTTTCACCACTAAACAGAAAACGCCCGCCCCCAAGAAGGGGCGGGCGTTCGATGTCGAATGCCCGTGGTGCCACCCTAGTTAGGCAGCTCCTCACTACACATAGAAACGAGAAAACGCGCCGTGCAGGCGCGTCGTGTGTGAAAAGCCAGCCTCACTCGTCAGCAGGTACGGTCCTGACGTGATCGTCGGACAATACCCTCGGCCTTGATAACGGTGGCGCTCCGGCCCCACCTACTCCGCAGTCAGCGTTTCGGCGGGCGACTCACGGGCCCATTCAACATCTTAGTGGGTATCGGGCTTGCAGCTCCTGAGACCCCCGAAGGGCTCAGGGTCCCGACTCTCTGAACCTAACGCCGATGCCTACTCTTCCCGATCGCTGTCTTTATCCTCTTAACTTGTTAACTGTCAGTTTACCAGAGTTTTCCCTAGCTGTCAAGGTCGAGATGCGGCCTCAATTCCTTCATCATCCCGTCCTTGGGCCGGAAGCCCACGATGCGGGCTGCCTCTTCGCCGTCCTTGAAGAGGATGAGCGTCGGTATCCCCTGGATGCCGTAGTTCCCCGGCGTCTCTTGATTGCTGTCCACGTCCATCTTGGCTAC
>JASFVD010000019.1:0-13041 GCA_050050015.1 Anaerolineae bacterium
GGATTGCGTCTGCCATGGCTCGCCGCGTCTCGCTTAGTGATTGGTCATCTCCGGAGAAGGAGATGGGTCCATCGGTCGCGGCAACAGGGGTGCGTGTCCGTCAAGCATCTCGAGGCTAGGAGCTCTGCGGTTCCTATGCTAGCAGGCAACCGTCATGAGATCGTCAAGAGAGAACGCCCATGCCTGAGCGACGCGGAGCTGATCAGCTAGCCACCGTGCTTGTCCAACGGCCCCCCTTCGGCTATAATCTGGCCGGTCACGCCGTTCTCGTGTATCGCCGCATCCAGCTGCTGGGACGGTTTCGGTCGGCAGATTGGCGATTCGCGCCGCACATCCGCTCACCGCAAGGAGAACGATTACCGTTGGACGTCCTAAGACGATTGTTGGACTACGTGCGCCCATACTGGAAGGCCCTCCTCGGCGTCAGCACCCTGCTGCTCCTGCGCACCGGTCTGGTACTTCTCCCGCCTCTGGTGCAGAAACGTATTGTAGACCAGGTGATCGGCGCTCGAGACCTGTCGACCCTCACCTTCCTCATCGGTGCCTTGATCGCCATCCACGCGCTGTCCCAGTTGGTCGATTTTGGCGATCTCTACCTGCGACATGCCATCGGAGAGCGCTTCATCTTCGACCTGCGGGTGCACATCTACGATCACCTCCAGCAGCTGTCGCTCGCCTTCTACGAGGGCACCTCCACCGGAGAGCTCATGTCCCGGGTCACTAATGACGTCAACGCGCTGGAGCAGTTCGTGACCCACGGCGTCGCCCTCACGGTGGTCGACTTACTCCGCCTGCTGGGCGCGTCGGCCGTGCTGGTGGCCTTGAACTGGCGTTTGGCCCTCGTGATGTTGATCCCGCTGCCCTTCATGGCCCTCGGCCTCTGGATCTTCAACCACCGCGCCCGTCCCATCTACCGGCGCGTACGGGATCGCTTGGGCGACATAAACGCCGCGCTCCAGGACAAGCTGGCCGGCATCCGCGTCGTTCAGGCCTTCGAGCGCGAGGATGAGGAGCTCCGCCACTTCCGCGAGGTGAGCCGCGACTATCTGGAGCAACGAGTCGAGGCCATCCGCACCTGGTCCGTCTTCTTTCCCGCCCTCCACTTCGTTTCCGCCCTAGGAGGGGCGCTGGTCCTCGGTTTCGGGGCGCGCATGGTGGTCAACCAGGAGCTGTCCCTCGGCACCTTGGTCGCTTTTCTCTCCTACATCGTCTCTTTCTACGAGCCACTTCGCCGACTAACGGAAGTGGACAACACGTTCCAGCAGGCCATCGCTGCTGGCGAGCGCATCTTCGAGCTCCTAGACACCGAGTCGGACATCCAGGAGAGGCCGGATGCTGTCGAGCTCCATAAGATCGAGGGAGACATCGTCTTCGACGAGGTCCACTTCCGTTACGGCGAGGGTGATCAGGTCCTCAAGGACGTCAGCTTCCACGTTGCACCCGGCGAGATGGTGGCGCTGGTGGGCCCCAGCGGCGCCGGTAAGACGAGCATCGCTAACCTGCTCTGCCGCTTCTACGACCCGGAGCAGGGTCGCGTACTCGTCGACGGACACGACCTGAGGGACGTGAAGGTGCAGAGCTTGCGGCAGCATATCGCGGTCGTTCTTCAGGACACTTTCCTGTTCAACACCACAGTGCGGGATAACCTCCGCTACGGGAATCCGGACGCCAGCGAGAAGGAGATGAAGAAGGCGGCTGAGGCAGCGTACGCTCACGAGTTCATCAAGGAGCTGCCAAAAGGTTACGATACCGAGATCGGCGAGCGCGGCGTGAGGCTGAGTGGCGGTCAGAAGCAGCGACTGGCACTGGCGCGCGCCATCCTGGCCGATCCTCGCATCCTAATCCTCGACGAGGCCACGTCGTCGGTGGACGCCGAGGCCGAGTATCTGATTCAACAGGCACTGGACGAGGTGCTCGCCGGACGCACAGCGCTGGTGATCGCCCACCGGCTGAGCACCGTCCGGGACGCCGACAAGATCATCGCGCTCGAAGAGGGGGATATTCGCGAGGTGGGAAGCCACCGAGATCTGCTGGCGCAGGACGGATTGTACAGCCAGCTCTACCAGAGACAGCTGGAGTTGGCCGGCCAAAGTCCCTAGCCACGACTGTAGACTCCCAGAGGTTCGCTGGGTCTTGCTACGTGCTCCGGGATCTTGGGACGAAGGGGCCGCCCTCAGGGTGGCGCAGCCGGGCGTGATACCCACTGCCGGCTCTCCAGGGATGGCTGGCCGGCGCAGAACCCGATTGGAGGAGGGACGATACGATGTCGACTGCCTTCTACCTGGCCCTCAAGGAAACTTGGCGCAACAGGGGACGGTTCTTGCTGTTCAGCCTGGTCATCGCCCTTATCACTTTGCTCATACTCTTCGTCGCTGCCCTAGGTGAAGGGCTCGGCGCCGGGAACCGCGAGTACATAGAGAACATCGACGCTCAGTTGATTGTCTATCAAGACACGGCCAGGCTCTCCATTGCGGGCAGCCGTCTCGGCTGCGAGACCCGCAACGCCCTCCGCGCCGTCAACGGCGTGGAGGCTGTCGGCGGCTTGGGATTCGCCAGCTCTACCATCCCCGGAGCCGCACGCGATGGGGACCTGGACGTATCCCTCATCGGGGTCGAGCCAGGCCAGCCGGGCGAACCCCCAGTGGTGATCGGGCAGAACTTGGAGCGGCGGAGCGCCAACGAGGCCCTCATAGATCGTATGGTGGCCGAGGTCACGGGACTTCGCGCCGGAGACCGATTCAGCATTCGTTCGCCGCAGGGCGGCGAGGAGAAGCTATATGCGCTGAGGGTTCTGGGGGTGGCTGAGAGCCAAATGTACGGCATCCGGCCCTCCATCTTCGTTCCTATCGTCAAGTGGGATGAAATACGTCCGAAGGGAGCCCCGTCTCGCGGCGAGGAGGATCCAGCCTGCAATGTGGCCGCCGTTCGACTGCAGGATTCAGCGGAGACAGATAACGTGCGCCAGCAGCTTGCCGCTCAAGTTCGCAACATTGAAGTCGTGGACCGCGAGACCGCCTATCGAAACACGCCCGGGTACACCGCGCAGCAGCAGACACTTAACACGCAGAACGGGTTTGCGCTTCTCATCGGACTGCTAGTCATCGGCGGCTTCTTCCAGATCCAAACGCTCCAGAAGGTGCCACAGATCGGCATGCTCAAGGCAATCGGCACGCCCAACACCATCATCGCTCTGGCATCGCTCATTCAGATTGTGGTCATAAACGTCCTCGGCATCTTGATCGGGGGACTCGTAACCTTCGGCCTTTCGCTGATCTTCCCGCCGGGAATTCCCCTCGCGTTCGAGAGTAGCTCCGTCATCAGAGCGCTCGGCTCCATCTTGGTGATCGGCCCATTGGGAGGGTTGGTCTCGATTCGCCTCTCACTTCGCGTGGAACCACTTATCGCCCTGGGACTTGGAGGATAACGCCATGTCCGGACCCACCGCAGCAACAGAGGCTCGCTCGGTCAGTAAGGTATATGGATCAGGACCCACCCGGCTCACGGCCATCGACAATGTCAGCTTCAGCGTGGAGAGAGGCGAGTTCGTGGCGCTGGTGGGGCCCAGTGGATCCGGCAAGACGACCATGCTGGCCATGCTGGCCGGCCTGCTGCAACCCTCAACTGGAAGCGTCTTGGTAGACGGTCAGGATCTGCACGCGATGAGGGAGGCAGGCAGGGCGGCCTTTCGGCGCCGCAGGATCGGGTTCACGTTCCAGGCGAACAACCTGGTCTCCTATCTGACAGCCCTAGAAAACGTGGAGCTGATGCTGCGACTCACCGGCCAGTACAGCGCTGGCAACAAGAATCGCGCTCATGGACTGTTGGAGATGTTGGGGCTGGAGGACCGGATGCACGCCCTACCCAGGCAGCTTTCCGGGGGCGAACAGCAGCGCGTCGCCATCGCCCGCTCGTTGATCAACAACCCCGCCGTGGTCCTCGCCGACGAACCAACCGCCAGCCTCGATACGGAGCGCGCGTACCAGGTCGTGGAGACGATGGCCCACTTGGTCCATGAACAGGGACGAGCCGCCATTATGGTCACGCACGACCTGCGAATGGTCGAATATACCGATCGCATCATCCACCTTCTCGACGGCCGGTTGGAGCGGATCATCACGCCCGACGACGATCTATCCTGCCTGGCAGATCCTGCCTCGTGTCAGATGATTACGGACGACGTGCTGGCAGAGGTCGCAGAGGTGGCAACACCCGCCGGCTGAGGGAATAGTGGGCTATGCGCGCCTCTCGTCGCTCATCGACTTCGATCACGCAGCCGTCGGCAGGTCAGGACGCTAACGAGGACGTGCCCCCACCTCATACGGATCGGAGACAATGGCTGCACCCTCGCGGTTGCAGGAGGCGCCGTCAGTCCGCTCGTCCGGTCCGTGACCGCCGCGCGAGCTGCCGAATCAACCCCACGAGCAAGTTCTCCAGGTCCGTCTGATAGCGCCAGAAGAGCCAAGCCAGACCAGCAGCCCCGCCACCTAGCGGAATCCACGCCCACCATGGCAGCTCGGCTGCACGAGCTCCCACCCAGCACGAAACCACCACGCCAGGCAGCCGCCCCAGCGTGGTCAGCACCAGCATGCGAGGGATGGAGAGCGGGCTCAGACCGATGAGGAAGCTGGTCAGGTCATCCGGCACAAACGGGAAGAGGAACACGAGGAAAAAGAACCACGGACCCTCATGCTCTGAGAGATCGTCCCAGCGTGCCATCTGTTCATCGGGCACCAGACGTTCGACAAGAGGCCGCCCGAAGCGCCGCGCCAATAGCATGGCCGTTGCAGTGCCAATCACCAGCCCCACGGTGCTGTAGAGCGTCCCGGCCGCGAGGCCGTATAGATATCCATTCATCACCCCTACGAACTGCCCCGGAATAGGAGCCAGGATGACTTGGAGCACGTTGAGGCCGATCGTCGCCAGGGGTCCCCATGGTCCCAGATGGGCCACCCAGGTCTGCAGGCGATCTTGGTCGCGGACGAGGGCCAAGAGGGGCTCGCGCCAGATCCAGAGGACAGCAACGGTGCCGACTGACACGACAGCGATAAGAAGGACTTGCCGCCACGTCCAACGCCATCTCTTCCGTCTGGTCACGCGTGCTCCTGCCCCTTCACCGCCGGCGGTGCGACCGTCTGCGGCACAGGATCCAGGCGCATAGCGAGTAAGAATCCCAGCAGCGCAAGGCCCACCGTTATCGCAAAGAGCGCGGTGTACGATGTCGCTTCCAGCAGCCATCCGCCAACCGTCGGCGCTAGCGTCAGCACTCCCAGGATTGTGTTGCCCAGGCCGATGTAGGAGGGACGCACGTCGTCGGGCGCGATCTCCAACAGGTAGTTGTAGAAGCCAAGCATGGTCGAGCTCTGATAGACCCCCAGCGCGACGTAGACAAGAGGATACGCACGCACAATCAGATCTCCATCCGCGACGTGCGCCACTAGCGCGAACAAAGGCCCGACGATGGAAACGGCGCTGCCGATGCCAATGGAACGACTCGGCCCCCAGCGGTCGCTAACCCATCCGAGCAGTGCTCCAGCGGCCACGCCCGCAGCCTGTTGCGCGGCCACAAAGCTGCCCACGATCGCCTGTGAAAGATTCAGTACGTCTGTCGCGTGGACGACATAGAAAGGAGTGACCAGAGAGATCATCCCCACCAAGACACGACACCCCATCAGCCGACGGAAGGTGCGGTCGTGCAGCAAAGGGGTGATCCACCCATTGTGGGGGCGCCTATCACGGCTGGCCTCCTCTTGCTCCGCCTGGGACTCCCGGAGCAGAATGAGGGCGAGCGTGGAGGGGATGAAAGCCACACCAGCCAGGGTGAAGATCAGTGCATAGTCGGTTGGAAAGGAGAATCGGGCACTCCCCAGGATGTGGGTAATCACCCAGCCCACCCCCAGCCCGGCCAGTCCGCTGACGATCTGGGCGACACCTATGAGTCGACCCCGTCGCTCCACGGGGATAGCGCGCGCCAGCATGTCGAACCAGGCGACGCTGGCGAGGCCGTCTGTGATGGTAAACAGGCCCAGGCAGACGAAAAACAGGAGCAGCGTAGCTTCAGGATTCCGGCCCAGCCCCAACCACAACGCCAGGCCGATGACCCAGAACGCCACTCTCCCGCTCATCCCGACCATCAGGTAGGGCTTCTTGCGCGGTTTGTCATTGATCCAGCGTGCTGACACGACCTGGGGGAGCAGCCAGCATCCGTTCCACACGGTGGATACGAGGCCGATCACCGGCGCCGATCGCGTGAACTGACGGATGAAGGCAGGAAGAACACTGTCCGGTCTGACGAAAGAAATCGCTACGCCAAAGAAGACGTAGTCAACGACGAACGCGAGGAAATTCCAGCGGTAGTTGGGGGGTGTGGTGTCGGATGGTCCTGGCATAGCGCTCCAGTCTACCACGAAGCGTCATGCCGTCAAGGCACCACCTCGCAGGTCGGCGATTGCGCCGCCTTCCCCTGAGAGGAGCGCACAGCAGTCTGCGGGCGCGGCGACTGAGAGGGACGATGACAAATCATACGACTGGGACCTTGCGTCGTCCCAGCTGGTCAATCAGCTTGAGCAAGTTTCAGCTTCTCGAGGAACGAATCGAGGTGTGCTATGACGTCGGCCGCCGTCGGCAAGGCGATCACGTCCTCAGCAATCCTCTGCGCCTGCGTCAAAGTCATCGAGCGGATCAACTGCTTGGCCTCGGGGATAGCGCGGGGCGTCATGCTGAACTCGTCCAGGCCCAATCCCAGGAGCACCGGTATCCCCCTGCGGCGCCCGGCAAGTTCACCGCACAGCCCAACCCACTTCCCCGACGCATGAGCCGCGTCTATCACGCTCCCTACGAGACGCAGCACGGCTGGATCCAGGGCCTGGAACAGGTGATCGAGCTCTTCATTGCCCCGATCGGCTGCCAAAGTATACTGGGTGAGATCATTCGACCCGATACTGAAGAAATCGACCAACGGAGCTATGTTGTCCGCCTCAAGGGCTGCCGCGGGAGTCTCGACCATGATGCCCACGTCTATGTTTTCGGCATGCGGAATCCCCTCCTCAGCCAGGGTCCGATGTGCCTGCTCCAGAGCCTCCTTCGCGTCGACGACCTCCTGATAGGTGGCGATCAAGGGGAACATCACCTTCACATTGCGACCCTCGGCTGCTCGCAGAATCGCCCTCAGCTGCGGCTGGAACAGATCGGGTCGCCGCAGCGCAAGTCGAATGGCCCGGACCCCGAGGAACGGGTTCATCTCAGGCTCGAGGTCGATGTAGGGCAAGGGCTTGTCCCCCCCAACATCCAACGTGCGAATGATTAGCGGCCTCTGCTCCATCACGTCGGCGATGCTCCGGTAGGCTTCGTATTGCTCCTCTTCGTCGGGCATGACGGCCCGCTCGAGATAGAGAAATTCGGTACGCAGAAGCCCCACGCCCTCTGCACCGAACTCTAGAGCCTCATGAGCTGAAGCGACGTCACCGACGTTTGCGACCACGTCCACTTCGTGCCCATCCTTTGTCACTGCCGCCGCCTCGCGCTGGGACATGGCCGCCGTTAGCCGGGTCGTGCGTTGCTCTCGTCGCTCCTCATACCGACTCACCACGCTCGGGGGCGGATCGACCTCCACCATCCCTGCCTCCCCGTCGACCGCCAGGCGTGTCTGGTCCGGAATGCGAAGCACAGCGTCACCCAATCCTACGACGGCCGGCAGGTTCCGCATCCGGGCCAGGATGGCGACGTGCGACGTCGCTCCCCCGGCCGCGGTACAGAGCCCCAATACCTTGCCAGGGTCCAAGTGGGCCGTCTCCGATGGACTGAGGTCCTCCGCGATGATGATGACTGGCTCATCCAGAGCACTAGGAGGTTGGTCGTGGTCGACGCCTCGGAGGTTGCTCAGGACACGATGGCCGGCGTCGCGCACGTCCGCAGCGCGCTGGCGCATTACCGTGTCCTCGGCGCTCCCAAATCGAGCGACCCACTCCTCAACAACCTGCTGTGTCGCTGCCTCGGCGTTCCACCCTTCTCGGCGGATAGGCTCCTCGATAGCCCCGATCAGCTTCGGATCCTCCAGCATCATGCGCTGAAACTGGAAGATCTCCGCGGCGTCCTCATCGGCCTCGGCAACTTGTCGTTGCAGGTCAGACAGCTGACCTCTTGCGACCTCCAGGGCCTCGCGCAGTCGTGTGATTTCGCGCCCGGCGTCGGACACGGTCGTCCGCTCGACGTCCAATTCGGGTGGCTGGTGGACATAGGCAGGACCAACGACGTAGCCCTCGGAGGCGGGGATGCCGTGTAGCGTTCGGCTGGCCTGGACGCCAGGCACGGCCGATGTTGGGCGGGCATTCATTTGAGGCGCTGGCCCCTCCGCTGCGGCCAGTTCCGCACGCTCCTCCATCTCGCCGAACCCGCTCTCGACCAACGCCTCCAGGGCCTTGAGGGCCTCATCAGCGTCCTTGCCCTCGGCAGTGATGCGGATCCGCTCGCCCTGCCACGCCGTGCCGGTGTTTGCCACTTCCATCATACTCTTCGCGTTTGCGGGGGGGCGACCGTGGGTCACGTTCTCTATGCTGATGTCTGCCTCGAAGCGCATCGCCGCACGCACGAAGCGCGCTGCAGGTCGAGCGTGCAGGCCTGTCCGGTTCGGTATGACCAGCTCGACACTCTCAGCCGCGCCGCTTGGTTTCTCCGCCGCCGGAGCCGGCGCCGTCTCGACTGGCGAGGCGTCCGGTACCTTTGGTGTGTCCAGCGCATGCTCGGCAGCCTGCTGCACGCCGTTCAAGCCCTCGCCTCCGGCGGCAGTCACGACCGCCGAGACAGCGCCCTCTGCAAGGGGTGCGTTCGTCAAGCGTATCCGCCGCTGCGCCTCCGCCGGCAGGGACTCGATCGCCATCTGGGTGACCATCACCGCGCTCCCCAGATCAACCAGAACGAGCACCCCCTCACCTTCCTCCAGTGCCTGCGCAAGCGCCCGCACGACCTTCTCGAAGCTCGTGCCCAGGCGCCCATCCTCGGTCCCCCCAGCCGTGAAGATGGGAATCGATTCTTCGCCGGCCATCTGGCTGGCAAGCTCTGCAACCCCTGCCGCCAGATCTTCGCTATGCGTGACGAGGACGATGCTAATCAACTCTGACCCCACAGTTCGCCGTTGTTTGGTTTCGACGTAAACGTCTACTCCGCAAGCGCGTCAACCAGTTCTCGACAGAAGTTGGGTATGTCAGCCACGACGCGCCCCCACACGAGATTGCCTTCCCGGAAGGCGGACTCATCGACCCACTCAGCCCCGGCATTGATGAGATCATCCTTGATCCCGTTGGATCCGGTGGCTCGGTGGCCCCCAAGGATGCCGGCTGAGATCAGCACCAGGCCACCGTGGCAGATGGAGGCTACAACCTTATTCTGCCGGTACGTGTCCCGGACGAGACTGGTGACGGAGTCATAGCGGCGCAATTTGTCCGGAGCCCATCCGCCGGGCACTATGACTCCCTCGAAGTCGTCGGCGGAGACATCGTCGGTGCTGACCTGAGCCTTCGCCGTCAGACAACCGTGCTTGCTGCTGTACTCCGCACCGCCCGTGGGACCGACTATCGTCACCTCCGCCCCCTCCTCTCTGAGCCGCATGACCGGCACCCAGAACTCCAAGTCCTCGTAACCCGGTCCAACGAGAACCGCGATTCGCTTTCCCTCCAACCTCATGGTTATCCCCCTCCAGTTACCCAAGACTCTCATCCTGCGCAGGATCTCTCCTCCGAACAAGCCGGACACGAAGCGACCTCGATGGGCACGGCGTCAGGTTTTTCCCCCGTCCCCACGTACCCCGTCGCGCCACATCGACAGGCGTACCACCCTTCGTGAAGATCGTCGAAGGCCAAATCGGGGGCAGCGAGGTCGATGCTCTCAACGCCAGTCTTCCAGCGAGCGTTCGTCAGCAGACGGCCGCAGCCTGCACCTCGCAGCGAGCGTATGTACTCCTGAACGTGCTGACAGTGGCGCATCAACAATACGGCGACTGTGACCTCCGATGGAAAGGAGAAGTCCAGAGCGTTGGCGCATATCACGTAGAGGTTGCGAGGAAGATCCAGCCCTATGATGCGCAACGCGTGTGAGACTATGAGCGGATTGACCTCGACCGCGTAGACCCTACGTGCTCGCCCCGCCATACGTAGCGCCAGACGGAGATCGCCTGCGCCGATATCGAGGACCACATCATCCGGGTGGATCTGCGCCAGCACGCTGTCATAGATCCGACTGCCCTGTGGGCTGAATCGGCCCTCCCAGTCTCTGAGATCGTGGGATTCGGCAAAGCGAGGCATGCTTCTAGACGCGTGACGGCCTGCCGCCTCAGAGCGATCCTCAAGTCGACGGATGATGCTCTCCAAGTCGTCCCTATCGACGGGTACCACTCTCCTTCAGGTTTCGAGCGATAGTCTCCGCCTCTCGCAGGGTCAGCAGCAGCCGGGAAACCTGCTCCACCTCTGTCCGACGGCTCTCTTCCGCTTCCGTCACCGGTTCACAAGCGCGCGGCGGCTCTTTCGCGTCTGCAGGTGAGCGGGTTTCCCCACCCGCCTTCGCTCGTGCTTCACCGAAGGACTCTTCTCGATCATCCACCGTCATCTGAGTCCGTCTCTTCGTTGCGCCCTCGCGTCTTCAGCATCGGCCAACCCGCGCGTCCCATCATCACATACCAGAAGCCAATCCAAGCGATGGGAAAGAGGATCATGCTCACAATCTTGTCGACCTTCCAGAACATGAACTCGCTGAGGATTAGCGGTACCAAGAAGAGGATGGCCCAGCCCCAGAGCGGGATCCACTGGAAGGCGGCTCCGGTCTCGGCCTGCTGGTGATTCCCAGACTTGGTCGTCCCTCGTCGGCCTCTCCGCTTCGCCATAGGCTGGTTATCTCTCCACTAGCCGGTAGGTAGCGGCACCTCGGCGGTTCGGCACGGCGCGTCCACGCCCATCTTCTCCGCAACCAGATCGACCGTGTCCTCAGCCATCAGGCGCGCCGTGGTGACCTTGCCGCCGGTTATCGTGACAAAGCCTCCAAGACCGTCCAGTTCCTCGTGGTCCAACACGAAGTGGGCCCTGCTCACCTCTCGTCCTTCCTCCTTGCCCGCCATGTCTTCCGGAGGCTCGTACAGCGGACGCACGCCAGCATAGCAGCGCTGAATGCCCATCTCCTCGATCTGGGGAACCATCTCCATCCCCTCGGTAAGCACCACGTCGACCTCCCATTGCTCGATGGAGTAGTTGTCCGGGTCCTCGATCTCCTTGGAGGTTGTGCCCAACACAATCGTCGTGCCTACGGGAACGATGATATCACCGTCCGAGGGGAAGCGACAGCGGTTGATGGCTCGCTGCACAGGCCGACCATCCAGGACGATCATTGTCCCCGGGCTGAGCACCATCGGGATATCGATGCCGGCCAACTTCCCAACTTGCCCTGTCCAGGGCCCGCTGGCGTTGACCACGTACTCTGCGCGGACTTCGTACTCTTCCCCGGTGTTTGCATCCTCGGCTCTGATGCCGACCGCCCGCCCGTTTGCGACGAGAATGTCCGTGACTGGGGTGAAGAGGAATACCTGTCCCCCTAACTCCTTGGCCGCATTGACGCTACCGATGCAGATATCCCAGCCGTCGATGCTCCCGTCGGGGACAGCGACTGCGGCGCGCACCTCGGGGGAGAGAGCAGCTTCAGCCTCAAGTGCCTCCTCGCCTGATAACATCTCGTGCGGAATTCCGCACGCTTCGCAGCCCTCCAAGAATCGCGGTAGATATTTCTCGTCCTCTTCGTCAAGGGCGACGAAGAATCCACCCGTATCCTCAATGGCCTGAGGCGCTATGCGACGCAGAATACGGTTCTCCTCAATGCACTCGATGGCCGCGGGCTGATCCTTCACGGCGTAGCGCCCCCCGCTGTGAAGCAGGCCGTGGAAGTTGCCGGTCGTGCCCTCCGAGAGGTTGCCGCGTTCGAAAAGGATCGCGTCTATCCCGCGCATCGCTAAGTCGCGCAAAACGCTGCACCCAGTGATGCCTCCGCCGATGACGACGACTTGTGTCTCCAGCTGTTCCATGGATGAATCTCCTGTCTTGATGACACTCCCTATCTGACGCCTACTTGCCCAACGCCTCCCCAAGCTCCTCAATCAGGGCCGGGATCACGTTCTCCCATTCGTCAATCACGCCAACGTGGGCTGCCTTGAAGATTGGAGCATCCTCATCCTTGTTGATGGCAACGATCGTCTTCGAAGAGCCCGCCCCTGACATGTGCTGGGGAGCACCCGAGATACCGACGGCAATGTAGAGACTGGGGGCTACGATCTTGCCCGTCTGCCCCACCAGGTGTGAATGAGGCACCCAGCCTGTGTCCGCGGCCGGCCGCGACCCGCCCACTGCTGCTTCGAGGACTCTGGCCAGTTTCTTCAGTTTCTCGAACCCTTCCTCGTCGCCCATTCCCCGCCCACCGCTGACAATGATGTCAGCACGATCAAGGCTCGGTCCCTCGAAGGCCTCCTCTCGAACTATCGTGTCGACGATGGGCACCTGCGGCACCATGGCCCCCAGGTCGACCGGAAGCTCCTGAATGGGGCCGTCCCTTGAAGCGTCGGCGGGCGTCGGCTCGAACGACAGAGAGCGCATCGTCGCAAGCTGTATCGGGCCGGTTGCCGTCACGACAGCCAGGGCCTTACCACCGTAAACCGGACGGACCCACCGGATCGCGCCATCCTCGACGTCAAACCCAGTGCAGTCCGTCACAACACATGTCTCGAGTCGGTGGGCAAGCCGCGGGGCGACGTGTCCGCCGAGCAGATCTGTGTGTGGGAAGATGACGACAGCGGGAGAGACTTGTTTCAGGACCTGCTCCAGGACCTCAAGGACGACTTCCCCCTGCAAGGTGTCCAGTTGAGGGTCGTCGACGACGAACACACTGTCGGCACCCCGGTGGATCAATGTGGAGCCGTGCTCCTCGACCGCCGCGCCGAGTAGGAGCACCTGAACCTTCTTCCCGCCCAGTTTGTCGCTCAGATGACGCCCAGCCGCCAGGGCTTCCAGGGCAGCGACG
>JASFVD010000020.1:0-12999 GCA_050050015.1 Anaerolineae bacterium
GATTAGGCTCCACGGTGGGACATCGTGACGGAGAGCGACCTGGAGCAGTATCTCTCCTTTGGCCACGGTATGCAGGCTTCCGCTGAGAGCGCCTGTGCTACTGGTGTCTGGCACGCGGATCACCTGCCCGGCGTGCAGCGCGTTTGGTGAGATTAGTCCATTCAGCCGAGCCAAATCGCGCCACGATGTCGCGTGACGCCTGGCAACGCTTACCAAGGAATCACCAGCCTCTACGACGTAGGGGGTTGTTGCCCGCGGATCAATGTCCCCGGTGCCGGGAATCCTGAGCCGCTGCCCAACGTAGATGCGCGTGGGATCGTGCAGGCCATTGGCGTGAGCCAGGGCATCCACCGTCCAGCCGTACCGTTGGGCGATCGAGAACAGTGTCTCGCCCCGCTGGACGACGTGAATCGTCCCTCCCGGCGGCTCAGACGGCTGATGGTCGTGACCGATTTGCGGACAAGCCAGAGCCTCTAATGGCGCCAGTAGGAGAACCAGCACCAACAACAGGATGCGGGCTGGGTTTCTATTCATGAGCTCTCTCGTTAAAGCTCAGCTGATCTCCCACTCGAACCTTCTCCAGAAGCTCTGGCGGGCCCTCGAGCACGTCTTTCGCCGGCTTGTGAGGCACATACAGGGGACGAAATGGGCGCGCCAGTTGTGCGTCCACCACGCGTCTGGCGGCATCCAGCCAGATGACGGCTATGGGAAAGAAGACAAAGGCCATGTGAATGGCCACCCCGGAGCGGCTCTCCCGCCGACCGACCAGGAGGAGTCCTTCATCGTCGCTCAGAGAGCGACGGAATGTGAGCCCACGGAGTCTACACAGGAAGTCCGAACAGTAACGCACTCGGGGCAAGAGAAGCTGGTCGCTGGTCTCATTCCGCATGCTGATCCAACTCACGATACCCCCTTGCCCTCGTCACGGGCGGCACGCAGTGCATCGAATAGCGCTCGCGCTGCGTCGCACGCGAAACCAGCGCGAGAGGTCTCCAGCCAGAACTCCTTCAGCCAGCGATTGCCGGTTGTCTGCTCGTAGACGAAGGCCTGGAGCAACACGTCCAAGCGATCGGCGTCGCCCACCAGCTTCCCTTCTATGCTCGACTGCTCCTCGTATTCGCGCCACCAAGTCTGCCACGTCTCCCCCTCAGGGACCTTGTCCAGCAGGGCGCTCAGTGCACCACGCTCTGCACTCGTCTTGATCGTCGGGGAAAGATGCTGAGACGCTGGCGAGGGGATGTCGCCAAGGACAACTTCGGGAAGGTCGTGCAGCAACGCCATCGTGAGAAGCTTGGTCGTGTCGACTGGCTCCTCGGCAATCTGAGCCAGAATCAGCGCAATGAAAGCCACTCCGAAGGAATGATCAGAGACACTCTCCGCATCGGCTATGCCACGCATGAACCATCCGGTGCGCGGCACGAGCTTCAGCTGATTGACTCTGAGCAGAAACGCCAGTGCCGAGTCAGCATTCACGGTGTGGCCCGCTGGTCAGCCGCAGGAGGGGAGAGCGTCAGGTCGTCGATCGCCCGCCCGCCGTGCATCCTAGAGCTTGTAGCCGATGGCACGCAGCAGATTCTTGCGCTCCTCCACGTCTTCTTCTGTCTCAATGCCCTTGGTCTTGACGCCGTCGACGACACCTAGGATGCCCCGGCCCTGCTTCGTCTCGGCGAGAATCACTTCTACGGGGTTCGCCGTGGCGCAGTAAATGCGGCACACCTCGGGCACGCGCTTGATGGCGTTCAACACGTTCACAGGATAGAAACCCTCGCCGAGCAGGACGATAAAACAGTGCCCCGCGCTGAGCGCCAAGGCGTTCTGTTTCGCAAGCTTAGTCAACTTGTCACTGGTGCCCGAGGCGCGCACCAGGGCTGGACCTGAAGACTCGCAGAAGGCCAGTCCAAACTCGATACCCGGCACAGCCGTCACGAGCGCCTCGTGGACATCCTCCACCGTCTTGATGAAGTGAGACTGACCAAGGATCACATTCAGGGTTTCCGGCTTCTCGATCCGCACCACGTCAAATTCCATAGATAGTCTCCTCCCAACGCGCGTGATTCAGGAACCATATGCCGGCCGTCCTAGGACAGGCCGACTTCTCGATTGACGGTAGAGAGGATCAAGCGGAAGAAGGGGTTCAGGGACATCAACCCTCCGATTCGCAGGACGCGTACTCTCCACTCTCTACGCTCGCTCCATGTAAACGCAATGGCGATGGTCAGGCAAGAAACCCGCACCATCGCCCCCAACCTCCAAGAGGAAGAGCTCCGTTCGCTCGAGAGGCGTCAAGTATTCAACAGAGCCCCGTCACACGAGATCGTCATCACCAGACGGCAACCACAGAACCGGTACCACGTCGCGCCTACGCTTGAGCGCGATGCGCTCGGCGGTGCCAAGCGGGTGCGACGCCGATGGCGTCCTGGTCGACGGACCAAGCTCTTCACACCTCGGCCTATCCGGTCTCGCCATCCTGCCAGGATGGTCTATGTTGCCACATCCGCGTCAGCGGCCTCAATCCCGAGGATGTTGTTGACACTCTCAAGCAACTAGTGCGGGCCAAAAGGCTTCGTGATATAGTCGTCCACCTTCGCGATGTGAAGACCCAGCACACGGTCGATACTCTGTGCCTTGGCAGTGATGACGATAACGGGGATTTCGCTAAGCTCATCGTCGGCCTTCATCTGGCGATACACTTCCCAGCCGTCCACGTCAGGCATCATCAGATCCAGGAGCACCAGATCTGGTTTGAGCCTTCTCACGGAATTGAGGCCCTCGCGACCGCCCACGGCACCCACGAATTCGAAATCAGCGCGCCGGAGAATAAGCTTGACAAGATCAATCATCTCAGGTTCGTCTTCGATACACACGACCAACTTCTTTTCGTCCGCCATTAGAAGCCTCCTTGCGTAACGTCACTGTCTGCCCTGCGTGGCTAGATGGAGATGATACCTGACGAAACAAGTGTACCACCATCGCGCTTTCGAGTCAAACCCGATTGACAGCTGGAACACGAGGCTGCGCCCGAAGGCACAGTAGGGACAAGCCTCTCCGCCGGGACAGCGCGTCAGGTTGCACTGTCGCGAGAGTACGCTATAATTGTGGCGCGCGGGGGCAATCGCGAGCGCAGAACGATCAGATGCTGCTTCCGATTTGGACAGACCTGATGCGCTCAGGGATATTTTGAGTACGAAGGAAGAGACAAAAACAGCCCAACCCGGAGATCTCGCACTGCTATTGAGGCGTGATAGAAAAGCGTCCATCATCCACCTAGAGCCAGGTGCCCAGTTCCACACACATCGCATCACTATCGCCCACGACGACTTGCTCGATTCGTTGTGGGGCACGCGGGTCAGCACTTACCTCGGAGTTCCTCTCATCCTCCTCCGCCCTTCCCCCGACGACCTGGTGCGCAACCTTGACCGGACGACTCAGATCGTCTATCCGAAGGACGCTGGTTACATCCTCATGAAACTGAACATCGCCCCTGGATCCCAGGTCATCGAGGCAGGAACGGGCAGCGGAGGCCTGACTCTGGTCTTCGCGCAGGCGGTCCGTCCCACCGGTCACGTCACGTCCTATGAATGCCGATCCGATGTGCACGGATTGGCCCGCGAGAACCTGCAGCGGCTGGGACTAGCAGACTACGTCACATTCAGACACGTCGACATTGAGAAAGGATTCGACGAGCGCGACGCAGATGCACTCTTTCTGGATGTCGCCAATCCGTGGGACTACGTCCGTAACGTTCACGCCGCACTGACAGGAGGCGGTTTCTTTGGATCGATCGTTCCGACTGCCAACCAGGTGATCAACCTGATCGCCGCTCTGGAGAGTGCAGATTCTGCCTGATTGAAGTCGAGGAGCTGCTTCTGCGGCTCTACAAGACAGCCTCCGCAAGGCTGAGACCGAGGGACAGATTGACGCCTCACACTGGGTATCTGGTTTTTGGACGGAAGCTCATTACACAGGAGGACTAGACTTGGGTAACTTACGACGCCTGGTGATCGACGTGTTGAAGCCTCTGGAGCCTAGCATTGTCCAGTTGGTGCAGATGCTGGCCGACTTCGAAGGGGTGGACGGTGTCAACATCTCGATCTACGAGATCGACCGCCGTGTAGAGAATGCCAAGCTGACAGTCGAGGGGCACAACATACCCTATCAAGAGATCATCGAGCTGATCGAAGAGAACGGCGCCGCCATCCATTCCATCGACGAGGTAGCCGCCGGCAAGGTGCTCATCGAGGACGTTATCACGCCACAGGATTAGCCATGGACGACGCAAACGACGCAAGAGGACGCCTGAGTCAGCGGGTAGACAGCGTACGGGAGTATAGCCGCATCGCCGGGGTCGCCGAGATCGCCCGGCGCTATTTCGCCATGAATGCCTTCGACGGGGTGCTGACGACCATCGGCGTCTTGATGGGGAACTATCTGTCCGGAGTTCGAGACGCCACCATCCCCATTCGCACGGGGATAGCCACATCGATCGCTATGGGCGTCTCAGGCCTGTGGGGCGCCTATCTCACGGAGACCGCCGAGCGACAGCGCGAGTTGTCCGAACTTGAGAAGGCATGTCTGGTCGACCAGAGCGACACCAAGATCGGTCGCGCCTCGCGGCTCGCCGTGATCATCGTTGCCGTGGTCGACGGCCTCGCTCCCTTCCTCGCCGCATTGGTGGTATTGATTCCGTTGTTCTTTGCCTCGCTGGTCGGGAGTGTCATGACCAGCTACTTGCTGTCTATCGTGACCGCTCTGGTCGGCCTGTTCGGACTGGGTATGTTCCTCGGTCACGTGTCGAAACGCAGTCTGATAGGCTACGGCCTGCGGACACTCATCGCCGGGATCGTCGCTATCGCGCTCAACTTCGTACTCGACAGCCCCGGGCACTAGGTCGGTCGAATCCTGGGGCAGCCCCGATGGGATCGCCCCCGGAAAGCTCCAGACATACGGTTGTCGTCGCCTCCAGTGGTGCCCGGTCAGGCACGCTGGTGCGAACACAGGATACCCCTCGACAGAGAGCCCCAACTACCTGCGCCCTCCGACCTCGATAGGTACCCCGATTTCCCGTGTTGCAGCCGTGTCCCCGTGCCCGGGCGCGACTCCGCCAGCGCGCACCCTCAGATGGCGCAACGCACACCCTCCTACCGTGTTTCAACTTACTGGTATCTTCCGTGTCAGACTAGGAGGTATGCATGACGGATCAGCATTTGGCGGTGGTTTCCGATAGCACGGCCTACATACCTGACGAGGCACTGGACGGCCTCGACATCCCGGTCATCCCCCTTTGGCTGATCTGGGGAGACGAACGATATCGGGACGGCGTGGACATCGTACCCAAGAGCTTCTACGATCTCCTTCAGAGGCGCGACACGATTCCCAGCACCTCACAACCGTCCGTAGGCGAGTTCGTCGACTTCTACCGGCGTGTTGCGGAGGAGAAACAGACGGACACGATTGTTGGAGCATTCATATCCAGCAGAATAAGCGGCACCGTCGCTTCCGCCGAGGCGGCCGTGGCGCAGGTGCCAGAGCTGAACGTCACTGTGATCGATTCATTGTCCACCTCGATGGGCTTGGGATTCGAGGTTCTGGCGGCAGCCAGAGCAGCAAGAGCCAGGGAATCAGTCACAGACGTAGTGGCTGCAGCCACCGATGTACGTGAGCGACTGAGCGTCATGTTTGCCGTCGACACTCTTGAATACCTGCACAAGGGCGGACGCATCGGAGGCGCCAAGCGCTTCCTGGGAACCATGTTGAGGATCAAGCCTCTTCTCTACCTGTGCGACGGGAGCGTGGAGCCGCTGTGCCAGATCCGCACGAAGCACCGGGCACTGACCGAGATGCTCGACAGGACGGAGGAATCTCTCAACGGCGGCGCCATTGCGGAGGTGGCCGTGATCGACGTAGACAACTCCGAAGAGGGAGGTGCCGTGGCGGAACGGGTGAAGGAACGGTTCGGCGTATCCCCAGTCTACCGCGCCCCAGTCAGCCCCGTCATCGGGACCCACGCCGGTCCAGGCACGGTGGGTATCGCATTCTATTCGAAGCCGTGAAGCCTAGGTGCGCCGATTCCGGCGAGCGTCACCAGCCCGACAGCGACCGCGTCTCCATCTGGACGCGGTCGCTTTCATTTGTGGGACTCCAGAACGAGGTTGGCGAGGTTGGACCCTTGATTGTACAATAGACTTCGGGTGGGCGACACGAAGTTGACTCAACAACAAGAGGAGGGACAAGGTTCCACATGAACTTCAGAGAGAAGCTTCTGGCTGCACAGGAGACCAGCCAATCCTGGCTCTGCGTGGGACTCGATCCAGTCATGGCGCGCCTGCCGGCGACGGTTCAGTCGTCATCCTCTCCCCTGCTGGCGTTTGGGCGCACCATCGTGGAGAGAACCACCGACATCGTGTGCGCCTACAAACCGAACCTCGGCTTCTGGCTAGCCGAGGGTGCAGCTGGCATCGAGGCCCTCCAAGAGCTCATTGACGACATACCGGACCACCTACCTGTCATCCTCGACGGGAAGTTCAACGACGTCGGACACACGGCGAAGGCCTATGCGCAAGCAGCCTTCAACACCTTAGGCGCTGATGCTGTCACGGCTAATCCCTATCTCGGGCTGGACACGCTCCGCCCTTTTCTGGAGACCGAGGAGCACGGCGTATTCCTCTTGGCGCGCACGTCGAACCCGTCCGCTCCCAACCTCCAGGATCTGGACGTGGACGGTCAGTCGCTGTACGAGAAAGTTGCTCGGTTGGCTGTCGGTTGGGACGAGGAGCTCCCGGGGACGTGCGGCCTCGTCATGGGGGCCACGTACCCTGAAGAGCTCGGTATGGTACGAGAGATCGCTCCCGCCCTGCCCTTCTTGATCCCAGGCATAGGCGCCCAGGGAGGAGACCTGGAGCACGCCGTCATCCACGGCCCGTCAGCAGCGGGGCCAGGGCCGGTGATCAACTCCTCTCGCGGCGTCATCTACGCCTCGTCCGGGCCTGACTTCGGTCAGGCAGCCCGCGAGGCGGCGCTTGAGACGAGAGAACTCATCAACCGAGTGCGAAAGGCGACGATATGAAGCAAGAGACGGTACGCCTGTCCAATGCACTGTACGATCACGGCTGTGTGAAGTTCGGTTCGTTCAAACTCAAATCGGGCATCACGTCGCCTATCTACATCGACCTGCGACTGCTGGTCAGCAATCCCCAACTGCTGCGAACTGTGGCTTATGTCCTCGCGAAAGTCGCAGAAGGGCTGGCGTTCGACCGCATCGCGGCGATCCCCTTTGCCGCGCTGCCTATCGGCGTGGCCATGGCTCTGGAACTCGACCGACCTATGATCTATCCCCGTCGGAAAGTCAAGGGGCATGGCACGCGCCGGGCGATCGAAGGATCCTTCGAGGCAGGGGAAAGAGCGCTGTTAGTCGACGACCTGATCACGCGAGGCGGCAGCAAGCTGGAGGCTGCCGAAACCCTGGAGGAGGCCAGCCTGGTCGTTGACGATGTCCTCGTGCTAATCGACCGTGAGCAAGGTGGCGCCCAAGATCTCGCTGAAAAAGGATACCGGCTTCACGCTGTGCTCAAGCTGACGGACCTTCTGGAAGCCCTGAGGGCAAGCGAGCGCATCACTGCCGAGCAGCATGAAGAGGTCCTGAGCTACCTGGAGAGGACCAAGCCGGCCTGACTATGAGTGACATGGACCTGTCGGTTGACCTGTGCGGCTGTCGCCTCCCCAACCCGACGGTCCTTGCCTCAGGCATCCTCGGTCTGAGCCACTCCGTATTGGCTCGCGTGGCACGATCGGGGGCGGGCGCTGTCACAACGAAGTCCTGCAGCCTGAAACCTCGTCCCGGCTACCCCAACCCGACGATCCTGGACTGGGGGCCGGGCTTGATCAACGCCGTAGGCCTGTCCAATCCCGGCGTCGAGGTCATGGTGGAGGAGATCCAGGCAGCCAAGACGCTGCTGGCTCCGCTGGGCGTGCCGATTATTGTCAGCATCTTCGCCGACACGATCTACGACTTCGGCACTGTCACGCGATACATCTCAGAGGCCGAGCCCGACATTCTGGAAGTGAACGTATCGTGCCCAAATCTGGACGACCGCTACCAGCAGATGTTCGCCGCGGATCCCTACGTCTCGGCCCAGGTCACCAGGCGCGTCAAGCAATACACGGACACGCCAGTACTGGTGAAGCTTTCACCCAACGTCACGGACGTCGTCGAGATAGCGGAAGCTGTGGTAGAAGCCGGTGCTGATGGCATTACTGCCATCAACAGTGTCGGCCCCGGCTTGATTCTCGACGTCCACACCAGGCGGCCGGTGCTTGCCCATGGCACGGGAGGTCTGAGCGGACCGGCCATCCGACCGGTCGCCGTGCGCTGCGTGCGCGACATCTGCAAGGCAGTCGACGTGCCGGTCGTTGCCACGGGAGGCGTCACAAATGGGCGGGACGTCGTGGAGATGCTTCTGGTGGGCGCCTCGGCCGTCAGCATCGGATCAGCCATACGGTTCCGAGGGATGGACGTGTTTCGGAAAGTCTGCGAGGAGCTGGAGGACTACATGAGGCAATACGGACACGACAGCCTGGAATCGCTCCGCGGGACCGCTGTTCTCTAGAGGCTATAGCTCAACCCCAGCAGCGCGACGCCGCCTTAACCCCTCCGCGGCAGGGCAAATCTCTCTCCATTTCCATCAGTCACTCCACAGCAGATCCCATTCGACGGGAGGGTCCATTGAATGACGCCACGGCAACGAGACCGACGTCTGACTCACGCATCGCATCCGCGACCTGCCAGGCAGCCGAACTCCCTGGGCAGGCCCCCGATCGCCCACTTGGTTCACAGGTCCCAGGCAACCGCCATCCTTCTAGCGATCGAGTACGCTCCTGTCCCCCTCTAACAGCGAGGCTATCACGTCTAGCAGTTCAGCCTTGCGGTAGGGTTTCGTCAGATAGCAGTGAGCGCCAAGCTGCGCTGCCTCTTCCCTCGTGGTGGGACGTGCTCGCGCCGACGTGATGACTACCGGCACCTTGGCCAGTTCAGGATCCGCCTGAAGCCGCCGGAGTACCTCGAGTCCGTCCACCTCCGGGAGCATCAGATCGAGAACGATCACATCGACGGTTTGACTGCGAGCCAGATCGAGGCCTTCCCGACCGGTCCTGGCCACGAGGGCGTCGTATCCCTCTGAGCCGAGGATGAGCTCCAATAACCTGATAGAGCGAGCATCATCTTCTATCACCAGCACGGTGGCTGCCATCGCCATCTCCCCTCGTTTCTTGCTGCTTTCCGCCACTCTCGGTGGGCAGTGGTCAACCCGGAACACCCGTGGACCAGCCGGCGCACCGAAGACATCTGTCCGCGCACCGCCGGCCTATGGTCACCTCGATCGCGCGATGAGCTCTGCGAGGGTGCCTCTGGTGTCGAGGTCGACGGCACGGTCGAAGGCACTGGTCGCCTCACGCTCTCTTCCTTGCTCTCGTCGCAGGTGGCCAAGGTGATAGTACGCGGAAGCCAATTCTTCATCAAGCTCAATAGCACGCCGGAGATGCTGTTCTGCAGTCCCGTGCTCTCCCGCGTGAAAGGCAGCCCACCCGCGCAGATCGTGAGCCTCAGCGCTCTTCGGGGCAAGCGCCAACAGACGCTCAGCCGCCCGAATCGCTCGGTCATCTGAGGTGATGGCGTGATCGAGGTAGAAACGCGTCAGCACCTCCCAAAGCGCCGGGTCGTCAGGTTTCAGGGTGACCGCCTCCCTAAGCCATAGCTCGGCCACGACGTAGCGCCTCGCGCTCACCCACGTCTGACCGATCTCGACACATAGTGCCGGATTCTGCGGCGCCAAATCGTATGCCGTCTCGTATTCAACGCGCGCCCGGCTGGCGTCGCCACGGCGATCGTAGTGAAGGCCCAGGAATGCATGTGCCACAACGGATGTCGGGGCTAGCTCAACCGCCTCCAATAGGTGCGATCTCGCCTCATCCTCGTAGCCCACGCGATCCAGGGCATGGCCTAGGTAAGCATGACCGTCCGCGTAGTCCGGGGCGTAAGCGACCGCACGCCCCAGATGCCGCACGGCCAGGCCCCATTCCTGATGCTTGACAAGGATCCGACCGGCCAAAGCGTGGACATATCCCTCTTCGTCCACCGCCCTGTCATTTTCGAGGCCGGTCAGGAGCGTCTCCGACAGAGCCGTTCCAACGAGCCGCAGGTGATCAAGAGCGACAGGCTCGAAGCCGACAAGAAGCACTCCGAGTCGCTCTCTCGCCATCGCGTCCTCGGGATTAGACCCGAGAAGCTCCTCGTACACAGACCGGGCCGCACCCCACTCGCGCAACGCTAGGTAGGCATCAGCCAGAGCCTTGCACGCCTCGTGATTCTCGGATGCCTGGCTCAGCAGTGTCTCCCCCTGACCGACGACTGCCTCCCAGTGCGACAGCTTATCCCGTGTGGCACTCTCCGCGTACTCCGCGTGGATGAGAACCCGGAGACGGCTCAACTCGGCCCTGTCTCCTCCCAGCTCCTCAGCGTCCGCGACGGCCTCCATCGCCTCCTCAAGCCGGCCCCAGCCCAGGTACACCTTCGCCAGCTCTAGATGGGGGCGCGGATCCTCGGGGCGACGCTGCGCGGCCTCCCGGTAGATCGCGACGGCATCCGTGCGCTCGGCCCTCTCCACGTGCATCTGCGCGCGATGGAGAAGCCAAGCATACTCGTTTCCCGAGGAGCGCAGAGCAAGAAGCAGGCTAGCGATCAGTACCGCTAGAATCGCGAGGCCAGCAAACGGAAGACGGTCAGAGGTGCCAGACACATCGTCATTATAACCAGAGGCATAGGGCTGACAACCACACTCCGGTGGCTCGGGGCCCTTACTCAGAGTCAAGACATTCGTCACGTGCCTACCCTCGGTCAGACGCAGGAGTCTACTGGTCTGCACAGAACACCCAGGACAGGTTTTATGACAATTCACTCTTCAAAACCTCGAAGAACCTATCTTTGGCATGTCGCTCGATCCACGGCTTGTGACCGCAGCGCGGGAGGAGGATGAAACGGAAGTGCTCCAAGACCATCGATAAGGGGGCCTCCACTCCTCTCGCCGGGTGCGGGTCGTAATCACCGTGGATTGCCACCACCGGGCACCTGATCTCCTCTCCCAGCGCGAGCAGGGCGCCACGCCGTCTCAACCGCGCCGCCTCCTGCCACACGCCCTGGAAGACGTCGGCCCGCGGACCGATCACCTCTGCCTCGGCAAGATCTTCATCGATTGGGCTGAAGGTGTCGGCTATTCTCGAGAGAGCGCCCAGCCGCGTCAAGGCCGCATCTTTGTCCTCAGTCGCAGGGTCATTGAGGGCACTGATGGCAGCGTCAAACGCCTCTCCATCCAGCGCACCCAGGCGACGCACCCGCGTCTCGTACAGCATCTTCGCATACCGCTCCTCGAAGGGCCCGCTGCTCACCAGGATCAGCTTCTCCACCAGAATGGGATGGCTTCCTGCAAGGATGAAACCCAGCCATGCGCCCCAAGAGAAGCCAATCAAGACGATCGGCGGATCTCCGCACTTTTCCAGCGCGCACCGCACTTCATCGACCTGGCCTTCGAGCGATGTAGCTGTCTGGATCGGCTCCAGGACGCCACGGTCTCTCGCGAGCTCACGAGCCACTGGAGCCATCTCTCCCCCGGCTCCAGGACCCCCGTGGACGACGGCTATTCTGAACGGAGGCTCACCATACATTCGCACGCTGTCCGTGCTTGCATTCGTCACCATCGCTAGCGAAGCGACCTCCCTGGCTGTGCTCGATCATAGGATGGGGCTACAGAGAATCGGCGTGGTTCGAGACCGCTAAGTTCACGTGAAACTTCTCCGCCCATCCCCTCGTCGGTCTCCAAAGCCTTGGTGGAGCGGCAGCAGTGCCTTCACGCAGTGGCACAGTACGCCCAGCTGTGGTGCCACGGGCTCGAATGCTCCGTCCTTGAGCATCCTGACGAGTTCCGCTGTGTCTTGTGCCTCTTCCCCCAGCACGATGTAGTGCAACCCGACGTCGTGGGCGCCGTGTGCGTCGGAGTCCGACAGCACGGATGCGCCTATCTTTGCCGCCACCCCCGCAATCCGCGATGCCTGGGCCGTGGGGGTGTTGCGGGAATACATCTCCAGCGCGTCTGAAGGAAACCGGTCAAGGTCTACGCCAATCCTTCCCTGGTTGAAGCGGAATGGATGAGCGACGGACAGGAAACCGCCTCGCGCGAGGACGAAGCTGTACAAGTCAGGATAGGCCCACCATCCCTCTTCCAACCTCTGGTCCTCGACGCCCAGGACCAAGAGGTGCTTTCCGTGGGTCGTGACTTCAATGCCGCCGAAGATGCGGATAGGCGCATACTTCCTGTTAAGATAGACCAAACGGTCAGGTGGGACCAATCGATCGTGATCGGTGATCGGTGATCGCCAACCCATCAAGCCCACTCTCGATGGCGGCTCGTATCACGGCATCGGTGGAGGACCAGGCACAAGCGGATCGTTCGCTCGTGTGAAGGTGCAGATCAACCTTCACAGAGACTTCACTCGCTAGCTTAATCCCTCCACATCTCGACCAGCGTCACCGCCAGCCGCCGGATCGTCTCCCTGTTCTCCAGCTTGTGGCGCCACGCCCGAGGAATAGCCTGCACGCCTAGGTATGCTCCAGAGACGGCGCAGGCCATCGCTCCCAGTGTGTCGCGGTCGCCACCGTGTAGGACAGCACAGAGGAGACAGTCCTCGAAGCTCGCAGGATGGCGCGCAAATGAGTAGAGGGCAAAGGGCAGGGATTCATGGACAGCTACGCCCTGCCCCAGCATGCCTATTGCCTTCTGGGGAGGAACACGCTCCCGCACCAGGTCCTGAACACTGGTCAGCTTCGCTGCCATCTGGTCGGTCCTTGCGGTGTCCAGAAGGGCCTGCAGAAAGCCCTCAATGGGAAACGGCTTCTCGGGGTCTAGTTGCACTGCCTGCGCCACGGCTCGAGCCTGCACGGCAGCCCCGTCGATACCT
>JASFVD010000021.1:0-12837 GCA_050050015.1 Anaerolineae bacterium
CTGTGGGGATGAATGGCCGGCAGATGTGCACAGTCCATGATTCGACACCAGGCTTTTTCCTTAGGAAGAAGCCCCGCAGCTTGCTGCGGGGTTCTTCACTTGTTTCAGTCGCAGCCAGGAAGCGTGCGAAGAGTAGCGCCAGCAGGATCACCGGAGCTGAAGGCCCCTTCCCGAGTCTCAGAAGGGTCACGATAGCACGAGTCTGGAATGGAACGTCTTCACATTGCAAATGACCGAATTGCGGGCTTTTTCGAGCGCGCCACTCAACACTGGAAGCTGGCGGCGCTCCTGGTCGCTCTGCTTCTGGTTCTCTCAGTCGACAATCCGCCACCGACAAGTATGGAGGCGCGCGTAGATCGACAGTTGACTGGACGAGAGTTCGACTTCGCATCTTGGGAGATCGGAGCGATCTGGCAGAAGGCGAAGCACGGCATCCTCTCGCCTCAGCGGGCGATGACCGAGGACGATCGCCACGACTTCCTTCTCCAGTTCCTGGCCCTGGTAGGAGAGTCGCAGCGTCTGGAGGACGAGATTCAACGCACATACGCCGACCCAGACGTAAGAGACGCCGACGCGGCAACGGCCGATCTCCGCCTTCGCCGCGAGGACCTCCGGGACGCTATCGACAGCCGCCAACCGCTGGCAGAAGCGATCCTCGAGGAACAGGTGGCCTCGGTCCTAGCGGATGAGGGCTTCGGTGTCCTCGGCCAGGAATTGCCTCCCGTCAAGATGCACTTCACCCCTCTCCCCCAACTGCTCGTCATCTCCCCGCGCGATCGCATCGAACGGATCTACCAGCTCAACTTGAAGCACGGACTGAGCACGACCGAGAGCGAAACGATTGAGAAGCGAGTTGATGCCACGTTCGACGTGTCGTCATTGGTAACGGGGATCGGCGGGCTGTCGGCCTACCCGTCGATGTTGTTGGAGAGCAGCTCTATCAACTGGGTGAGCGAGGTCACGGCCCATGAGTGGACCCACCACTACCTGACACCGAGACCACTCGGCTGGAACTACAACGTTTCGGGGGAAACGCGCACCATCAACGAAACGGTCGCCTCCATCGTGGGCAGGGAGGTAGGCCGCCAGGTGGTTGCCCGCTACTACCCCGAGCATCTCCCTGTGGAGCCTGAGCCCCCTGAGGAGTCTCCCGAAGAGCCCCCGTCGGAGCCCGCTGCGTTCGACTTCCGCCTAGAGATGCACGAGACACGCGTCCGGGTGGATGAACTCCTGGCCGCCGGCATGGTGAAGGAAGCGGAGGCTTACATGGAACGACGCCGGCGGATATTCGTCGAGCATGGCTACGCGATCAGGAAGCTCAATCAGGCCTACTTCGCCTTTCACGGGGCCTACGCCGACCAGCCAGGCGCATCGGGAGAGGACCCCGTCGGACCAGCCGTCCGCGAGGTGTTCGCGCTCAGTCCAGATCTCCATACCTTCGTCGAAAGCCTGGCCGGGGTCACGACGCTAGAAGAGTTGAGAGCTGTGTTGGACGAGCTGCCCCAGCGTACGTCCCGCAGTGGATTGAGTGTCGATCCCGTGGAAGGATAGCAGCAGCCACGGAGTTGGGCTGGGCATGCCACCCTGATCATCGCCCAATACGCCTCAAGTCGCCCGTCTGAATCAGGGGCCAGAATCAGTCCAGAGATCCCGTCCTTTGCCCCCTGAACTCGCCGCACGGCCCGATAGATCTTGCCCGAAGGCGGCCGGCGTCCGATGAAGGCGCTGGGACTGGATAGCACCTTCCCTCAACGCCTCAGGCGTTACGTCACTCCAGGCCCACCGAGGCAGACCGCTCCCGAAGCCCTGCAGGCTCTCACGAAGAGACGGTGACCGGCGAGACCTCACTTGGTTCCGCATGCATCCACTGCACGAGAATCAAGGAAACCGTGACGATCCCCATGCCGACCAGGAACGTGTAGCGGCTCCCCACCGTTTCCCAAATGATCCCTCCGACCAGGGGGAAGATGACCGACGCGATGTGATTAATGGTTTGACCAAGCGAGAGATTGGGCGTAATCTCCCGGCGGTGCACGGCGATCTTCTGAAAGTAGGACTGGAGGGCGATGCGAAATCCGAATAGGATATGATCGGCGACGAAAAGGACGTAGAGAAGAGGCAGGCTAGGTACGTAGGCATATCCGAGGAAGACGAAGAAGAGCGCCAGAAAGTTGACCGTCAGCGCGCGCTTCTCGCCGGCCCGCGCGATCGCCTTCCCCAATTGCCGAAAGAGGAAGGTCCCGATCACGTTATTCACAAGATAGAGCACGGTGATCGTTTCGGCACGCACACCGTGCTCTCGCACCAACAAGAAGACGGCAAATGTGGTGAAGATGTGCCGGCGACTGCCCATCAGGAATTGGAGAGTATAGTAGAGCCAGTACCTCCGACGCAACGGGGTGCGCTTTAGAGGGTGACCCGCCACGCTCTCCAGGCCCGCGGGGTCCATGTCGGGCAAGAAGGATTTGCGGAGCGACACAAGGAGCGCGACAAGCCCTCCAATACCCACCGCCACACCGGTGATCCAGAACAGCTTTCGGAAACCGAGTGGTCCCAGGCCCAAGAAGACCAAACCTGCGCCACAGAGAGCCGCCAGTGCGTTCAAGCTCGTAAGCCGGCCCAAGACCTCAGGCGCTTCATCCTCCCCAGTCAACTGTAGCACGGCTGACGAGTTGGCGGGCATGAAGTAGTGAAAGCCGACGCTCATCAGCACAGTGCTCGCCATGAGACCCACCAGGTTCCCGGCACTGCCTGTGAGCGCTATTCCCAGACCTAGCAGCACGATGGAGAGCCCCACGATGCGCATTTCGGTCAGCACCATCGCCAGCATGCCAACAGCGAAACCCAGCAGTCCCGGAACCTCGCGTACGGACTGGATGAGCCCAATCTGATCGGCCTGTACGCCAAGCTCTCCGACGGCGAAGTTGTTGAAGAGCGACCGCCATAGTTGATACCCGACGTTGAGCAGGAAGTTGGTGGCTGCAATCACCATCATGGCAGAACGCCGCGTCGCCGCCCTCTGCGCATCGGCCCGAGCAGAGGTGGACGTCTCGGTGACCACCGGAGTCTGAGACTCAGTCATGGGTAGACCTCTCTATTAGTCCAGCGAGACGCGTCCGGTCATAGTATGATCGCGATCTGGGGATCGAGAACCTCAGGCAAGGCGGGGGAGCGCCAATCGCACGCCCGTGGTCAGCGTCTCTGCCATAGCCACAGAGTGATCTGTGTGGGAGTATGGTCGCTTAGAACGGACACAGGTCCTTCGGCTCCCAATGAGGATTGGCGTAGCCGTAGTTCCTGTTGTAGAAATCCAGTAGCGGGCGGTGGGACTCCACGTCTGCGATCACGGCGCCACATGCCTCTGTGATACTGTCATCGTTCTGATAGGTGGTCCAGAACATATGCGCCATCTGAGCCACATTCTGACCCGTGCCACTGGAATAGTCCTCCTGAAGGCTGTCATAGGCCAATTGAGCATCTTGGGGCCTGCCTATAAGCAAGTACGTCAGCACGAGGCGCCAGCGAGCAAATGCAGACAGCTGCGCCCGCTCCTCAGCAGCCGTCATCATCCCCGACTCATCGCCCCACTCCTTCAGGGTATCGTCGCTGATCGCTCGCTCGTACCTCAAGGTGGCTGTCGGGTAGTCGCCCGAGAGCAGGGCTCGATCTCCATCGAGCAAGACGTGATAGCGGTACACTGCCGGTTCGTAGATCGTCTTCGTGCGGGTGAACACCGAGCCGTTCCACGTCCAGATCTCGGTATGGCGCCGCTGAGGCTCGGCACCCACGGAGCCGATGCCACCGCTGACCGCCTCAATGCGCGCGGGCTCGACCGTGAAGCTAGGGTAGGGCAGATCGAGGCTACCGTCCATCAGGTTGACCAGCTGGGCACCATCCCAACCAAGGATTCTCAGGCGCTCGTAGCAGGTATGGGCACCACATGTTCGCAGCACATACACCACGTCGGGAAGCCCATCCCGCGTCAGATCATCGACCGTGATGAGTCGGGTGGAGGGATCGAAGGTCTCGCTTCTCCCTCCTCCCTCGCGATAGAGACGGGAGTAACTTCCTCCGGAGCATTCGAACACCAGTAGCACCCCTGACGGTGCGATCGTTTGCCCGTGAGCATCTATCACAGAGACAATGACCTCGTCCGCCCCGTCTCCGTTCAGGTCGCCGGCGACGACCTGATCCTCGCCTTCAGGCAAGGCGTTCCACTCTCTCAACCTGGAACGGAGCGTCTCCAAACCTCCGCCGGCGCTCAGGTATGCCTGTATCGCTTCCGGATAGTCGACAAAGCCAGTCGGCTGGTCGAACTCTGGCGATCCGGACGGCGGACAGGCCGCGGCGCCCGGCGTCGGCGTCGGAGGACCAGCGGTCGGGGTCAGCGTTTCCTCAGACGTTAGTGACGGCGAGGGCGTCGCCGAGAGTTCCTCCGTAGGCACGACCGCTGTCGGGACAGGGGTTCGGGTGGCACGAAGCGCTGTGCCCAGAGGGCCGCACGCGAGCGTCGACAAGACAAGGTAGCCAGCTGCAATGAGGAGATTGATGCCCGAGGTGTAAAGACTGGATCTCACATGAGCCTCCAACTGAACACGATTCACGGCCCAGCGTTCGGTCGGCAGTATAACACTGCAAGTAGCACTGTCAAACCAAGGTGCCTGTGGCGCCAAGCGCATCCTCTCGCTCGGACGCCACGACAACGACCAGCCCCTCAATCCATCGAGCGTTGCAGGCCCGGTCGCTTGCCGGATTGCCCAGGGAGACGTAAACTGATCGGCGACCATCGGGCTCGAGCTGTCCTCCCGCTGCACAGATCCGATGTCGTTGAGGGTGACAGATCAAGTGCCCGTGAGCGTCCACCTGGATGATGACCCGGCAACAAGAGGGAGAGACATAGCAGGCAAAAAGGCTCGCATAGCGAGACACAACTCTGGCGATGAAAACGCTGCCCAGGCTCGCGACGACTATAACTGTCCTGACCATGGTCGGCTGCTTGGCGCCGATACCAGAAACGGCCAAAAGCGTGCCAGAGGTTGGCACGCCTCGTGAACCCTCTCCTCCTTATGAGAGAGGCTCTGGCACCTTGGCCTACATCGGCGCCGACGGCAACGTCTGGACCACAGCACCCAGTCAAGGGTGGACACGGCAAGTGACCGACGATGCCACAGCGCCCCCGGAGGGACAAGGGCGTTCCTATCATCGTGTGGCGTGGTCGCGCCACGGATCACTAGCCTTCGCCGCTGTCATACGCTTGGGCGACAACGCCAGCGGCGAGATCTTCCTTCAAGAAAACGCGCACCTGCCCCCGCAGCTCATCGCGAGCAACGACGACCACTTCGTCATCTACCTCTACCCATCTCCCACCCCTTGCTCGGGTCGACCCGATTGTCCCACGCTAGCCTACCTGGTCGAAGAGCAGAACGGCGTCGGTCTGCACCTAGTCACGAAGGGCGAGGGAACCACCCGGGACTTGCTGGTGGCTGTAGGGCGGCCGTTCTATCTCTCATGGTCACCGGATGGACAGCAGATCTTGTGGCATCTTGGCGGCGACGTCCGCGAGAACCCCGCCGCAGAGATTGGCGTCTACAACATGGTCCAGGACCGCCGTCGCGTCCTGCCGTACCCACCGGGATCCTTCTCGGCGCCAGCCTGGTTCTTCGAGGGCGAGCAGTGGCTGGGTGTCGTCGCATCGGACGGGGTTGACCGCCTGCAACTACTGACAGCGGACAAGGCAGCCACCCTGGTGACGACAGCCGGACACGAAATCGCGTTCGTGCGGGCACCCGATGGGCGCCGCATTGCCTACTCCGTGCGCGACCCAGACGGGAGGCCCTTCTACGGCCCTGTCCACGTGATGGATCTGGAAACAGGCCAGACAAAGCGGTTGACCAACGAGGCCTTCGCAATCTCGGGCTTCTTCTGGAGCCCGGATAGTCGGCGGCTGGCCTACCTGTCTCGCCTCGATCTGCCGGACAGTGTCTGGATGCAGTGGCGCGTGCTCGACCTGGACAGCGAACGCGACCGCGGTTTCGCCGCCTTTCACCCCTCACCTCTGATGCGTTTCGTCGTCCATAGCTTTGGCCAATATGCCCAGAGCCACCGTTTCTGGTCACCGGATGGACGGTACCTGGTGTACGCGGATCGCAACGACGCGGGCGTGGATCGAGTCTGGCTAGTCGATACGGAATCGAAGAAGGGTGCCGATCCCATTCTGGTGGACGAAGGGAGCATCGGCATCTGGTCGTGGCGCTAGGTGTTGCCCTGGACCCTGCTAGGGGACTCGGATCGTGGACACGCGACGCCGGTCATTGACGTCGCTGAGCCCGACAGTCGTGGGACGCCGCGTGTCTTGTCCCTTGTGCAACACCATCGTTCGGATTCGTGAAGCCGCGGATATCTCTTGAGTCTCGACCAAGCATCGTTCTATCGAGGAGGTTGCCAATCCCCATGAACGAAACACTTCGGCTGATCCATCACCGGCGGTCGGTCCGTGCCTACGACGGCCGACCAGTCGACAGGGAGACAGTCGACACGATCATCAATGCCGCGATGCGCGCCCCAACGGCGGGGAACCTTATGCTGTACTCCATCCTCGAGATTGAGGACCAGGCAATCAAGGGGAAGCTGGCTCAATCGTGCGACAACCAGCCCTTCATTGCCCGTGCGCCGCTGGTCCTGGTCTTCCTGGCTGACTACCAACGGTGGATCGACGCCTTCTTCGCCTCGGACGTGCCCGCCTATTGCCAGGCAGAGGGAGAAAGAATGCGCCTCCCGGGAGAGGGAGATCTGCTGTTGGCCTGTTGCGACGCCCTGATAGCGGCACAGACGGCTGTCATTGCAGCTGAGTCGTTGGGCGTCGGCTCCTGCTACATCGGCGACATTATGGAGCACTACGAGTACCACAGGCAACTCCTAAATCTCCCGCAGTACGCATTTCCGATTACCATGGTCTGCTTTGGCTATCCGGCGCAAGAGGCAAGAGAGCGGCGCCTTACACCCCGATTCTCGCAGGCCTGCATCCACTTCAAGGACAGCTATCGTCGGCTGGAGGCCAAGGAGCTGCTCAGCATGCTTGAGACGCGCCGTCGGGGAAGAACCTTGGGAAACAATGCCAACGTTGGGCAATACACCTACGTGCAGAAGTTCTCGGCCGACTTCACCATCGAGATGACGCGTTCCATCCAGGAGGCAATTCGCACGTGGACAGCGGACATGGAAAGGGAGAGGCCGGATTCAGCGTGATGACGCCTTGAGTTAGAGGATCCTCTCGGTGTCGGACACACGGCGCCATGACGTTGCTTGACAATCTGATCAAAGCCGCTATACTATGTGCGGCGCTGGCAAGAGGCGGTCCGTCGCCGGCCGACAAGGGGCTGTGGCTCAGTTGGGAGAGCGCTACAATCGCACTGTAGAGGTCAGGGGTTCGAGTCCCCTCAGCTCCATCATAGACTCCAGGTCATGGGCCCGTGGCACAGTTGGGAGCGCACCACAATGGCATTGTGGGGGTCGAGGGTTCGAGTCCCTCCGGGTCCACTTTTTCTTTGCAGAGACAACTGAACGGCAAAAAGGCTGCGAGCAGGAGTAGTAGGCCATTCCCCTCAGCGAGCTGGGAGAAACCAGGTGGAAGCCCGGCAATTGGCGGCCCAGGGGAAACGCCACCGGAGGCCGAACTCGCCTGGGAGCTGCGTCGGCGAAAGGCATCTAGCCTTCTGAGTAGCTGACGACGGGTCGCTCTCGTTAACGAGCCAAGAGTGGGAGAACCCTCCCGACCATCAAGGCGGGGGCTTCTCCATTCAGGGTGGTACCGCGGAGCCCTTTCGCCCCTGAGGCGAGGGGGCTTTTCTGTTCTAGTGAGACACGAGTGCCTATCGAACACCTGACGCACGCGACAGTCTGCCACCCCCAGCGTTCGGGGGATCTGGACCGCCTCACGCTTTGCGGGGGTCGGAGATCCAAACTTGCGCTGGCGGCGACATTCGTCGCTCGAGCGCGCAGGGCCTTGGGCGCACACCTAGTCACTGGGGAGTGACGACTGTGGAGAGCATACCGATAGCCCCGAATGTCCTTCACCTGCAGAGCGGCTCCAATATGGGACTCGTGATCCGCGACGGACAGGCCCTGCTGATCGATGCTGGCCTGGACGCTGACGCCGGTCGCCGCGCGCTGCGTGTCGTTGAAGGACAGGATGCACACCTGACAGCTGTCGTCGTCACCCACGCCCACGCCGATCACTTCGGCGGCGCCCGGCTTCTGCAGGAGCGGGTCAACGTGCCGGTATACGCGCCGCATGTGGAGGCGGCGATGATGGAGAACCCAATCATAGAGCCGCTCTACCTCTTCGGTGGGGCAGCACCCATCGAGGCCCTGCGCCACAAGTTCACCCTGGCTCAGCCGTGTGAGATCGAGCAGACACTGGACCCAGGCCCCATGAGGATCGGACCTTTTCGACTGGACGTGGTTCCCCTGCCGGGGCACGCTCTCAACCAAATCGGGGTAGCAGTTCAGAGCGCAGGACGCCGTGTGCTGTTCTGTGCCGACGCCGTATTCCCGCAGGCGACGATAGAGAAGCACAAGGTGCTCTTCTGCGTTGACCTGGACGAGACCCTGGAGACGATCAAGACGTTGTCAGAGCTTGAGTATGACTGCATCGCCCCGGGGCACGGTCCGGCGTACGGAGCAGGGTCGGCAGTTGATGCTGTCCGCCGTGCCAACCGAGATCGACTACTCGAGGTGCGGGATGTGGTCTACGAGACACTGGAGTCGCCGCGGGAAACCTCGGCACTGGTGCAGCGCATTGCCGACCACTTTTCGCTCAGGGTCTCGACGCCAACCGCCTACTATCTCACGCGCACCACGGTTCTCGCCGCCCTTTCATCGCTCGAAAGAGCAGATAGGGCAGCACCAGTGATAGACGGGAACATCGTGAAATGGACCCGCAGCTAGCTACCGTTCGCGGCCCTTCTGCACCCCAGCGCGAGGGTGGTCCGGCGCCAGCAAGCTGGAGGCCTCCAATACGGATTGACAATCAGGTGTCGCACTCACTCATTGAGCCGACAGCGAGGAGAGACCTAGGATGACAGAGAAATACGTGCCGCAAGACATTGAACCGAAGTGGCAGAAGGCGTGGAGGGATGACCGGCTGTACAGGGCAGAGATTGAGCCGGACAGACCCAAGCACTATGCCTTGACGATGCTGCCCTACCCTAGCGGCGACCTGCACATCGGCCACTGGTACGCTATGGCGCCCAGTGACGCGCGGGCGCGCTTCATGCGGATGAAGGGCTACAACGTCCTCTTTCCTATGGGCTTCGACGCCTTCGGTCTGCCGGCTGAGAATGCCGCCATCGAGCGCAATATCCACCCCTACAACTGGACGATCTCTAACGTCGAGAACATGCAGAAGCAGCTTCGGTCTATGGGAGCGATGTTCGATTGGGAGCGGGAGGCTATCTCCTGCTTGCCCGGGTGCTACCGCTGGGACCAGTGGTTCTTCTTGAAGCTATACGAGATGGGTCTGGCCTACCGCAAGGAGGCCGCGGTCGACTTCTGCCCAAACTGCAACACGACGCTGGCCCGTGAGCAGGTGTGGGGTGAGGACCGGCACTGCGAGCGATGCGGAACCCCTGTGGTTAAGAAAGAGTTGACCCAGTGGTTCTGGCGTATCACTTCGTATGCCGACGAGTTGCTCGACTTCTCCGACATCGACTGGCCAGAGAGGGTCGTCACGATGCAGACCAATTGGATCGGGCGGAGCGAGGGAGCGGACGTCGTCTTCCGAACCGAGCGGGGCGACAATATCGAAGTCTTCACCACACGACCCGACACGCTGTGGGGCGCCACGTTCATGGTGCTGGCCCCAGAGTATCCCCTGGTCGACGAGCTGACCACGGAGGAACAGCGAGAGGCTGTAGAGGCATACAAGATCCAGGCTTCGCGCCAGACCGAGATCGAGCGCCTATCGACTGAGAAGGAGAAGACGGGCGTCTTCACTGGCGCCTACGCCATCAACCCGGTCAATGACGGACGCATCCCGATATGGGTTGCCGACTACGTGATGATGACCTACGGGACCGGAGCCATTATGGCCGTCCCAGGCCACGACGAGCGCGATTTCCAGTTCGCTCTGAAGTACGGATTGCCCATTGTCCCCGTCATCGAACGGGTTGACGGTCGGGCGAGGTCCTGCGTTGCGCCCGGCACGATGAACGAGGGCTTCGCGGAGGCACTATCGGAGGCGGGGGTCTCGTTTGAGGAGGAGGACGGCACGACGTACGTCACCCTGGATGGGAACGAGGGTGAGATCGATCGGTATCTCGAGTTGGCTCGCGAATACGTTAAGCCAGGCTATTGGACAGAAGTCGTCGGTGCGCGCTGGGTGTTCGTCTTCAGTGACGGAACTCGACGATTCGGGAGCGTTGAGGATGGGCAGGAGATCCTGAGCCGGTGCAAGGAGCTGGAGCCCGAACTAAGTGACAGGCGAACGGTGATGGGGATGTTGTGGGGCGTGCCTTTCTACCGTGACCTCCTCTTCCACACGGAGTACGGCACGATGATCAACTCGGGTCCGTTCAGCGGCACGCCAGGTGATGTCGCCGTCGAGAAGGTGACCGAGTGGCTGGAGGAACAGGGCATCGGCAAGGCCGACATCAACTACCGCCTGCGAGACTGGCTCATTAGCCGTCAGCGGTACTGGGGTGCTCCAATCCCCATCGTCTACTGCCAAGAATGCGGCACCGTGCCGGTGCCCTACGAGAACCTGCCCGTGGAGCTGCCGAAGGACGCCCAGTTCCTGCCCACGGGAGAAAGCCCACTCAGGCACCACGAGGGATTCCTGCACACCACCTGTCCCAGCTGCGGAGGTCCAGCCACTCGCGAGACGGATACGATGGACACCTTCGTCGACTCCTCCTGGTACCAGTATGCCTACCTGAGTCCATACTACAAGGAAGGGGAACACATCGACGCCGATTCCTCACCCTTCGACCCAGCGGAGGCCGAGTACTGGGCGCCGGTGGACGTCTACACGGGGGGAATAGAGCACGCCACGATGCACCTGATCTACACCCGCTTCTTCACCAAGGCGATGCGGGACATGGGGCTGGTCGATTTCGACGAACCGATGCACGTGTTGCGAAATCAAGGCATCATCCTCGGCGAGGACGGCGAGAAGATGTCGAAGAGCCGCGGCAATGTCGTTTCGCCCGACGAACTCGTCGCCGAGTACGGAGCGGATACGGTGCGCGGATACCTGATGTTCGGCTGGCGCTGGGAACAGGGCGGACCCTGGGATCCGCAGGGAATCCAGGGCGTCTACCGCTGGCTACACCGCGTCTGGACTTTGGTGTTGGAGCCTGGGGGCGAGCCTGGGAATCCGGCGGACGAGGAAATTGCCGACCTACAGCGTGCCACGCACCAGACGATAAGGAAAGTGACGGAGGACATGCAGGCGTTCTCCTTCAACACGGCCATCGCGCGTTTGATGGAATACACGAACACGCTCCAGAAGGCAAAGCGAACGCCTGTCGCTGGGACAGACGAGTGGGACGATGCCGTTAGAACTCTGTTGCTGCTGCTGGCGCCCAGCTGCCCGCACATCAGCGAGGAGCTGTGGCAGCAGTCCGGCCGTCCCTACAGCATCCACGAGCAGCCGTGGCCGGAGTTCAACCCCGAGCTGGCGGCCGAGGACATGATCACGCTCGTGGTTCAGGTCAACGGCAAGCTGCGGGCGCGGTTGGAGGTGTCGGCAGAGATCAGCGAGGGCGATGCGAAGGAAGCTGCCCTGGCGGACGAGAACGTCCAACGCCACATCGAGGGGAAGGACGTAAAGCGGCTCATCTACGTCCCCGGTCGGCTGGTGAACGTCGTCGCAATATAGGATTCCACATCTCCCACGCCGCGCGCCAAGGACTGGGGGAGGAGGGGTGAGACAAGAATGGACCCTCGCTCGCGGTGGCGGCTCAGATTGCCCTTGTGAGGGTACTTTCAGCCGCCGCTGCGAGACCTCCTTGGTGCGTTTTCGTCTCCGTCTTGCTCGGACCCTCCGGCGTCGCTACCTCCGACAGCGTTCGGGATGCCAGTAGGCTCTCTGGATCGATCGAGACTCCGTGACGGTCACGATGGCGTCATCGTCGGCGCGTCGTCCTATCTCCAGCACGGTGTTGACCTCCTTGCGAGGGATCAGCACAGACACCACCTCCACCGTCTTCTCCCGTCCGTGCCCCTCCAGCTCCGTCACGCCAAACCCGGCGTCGCGGAGCGCACAGGCCAGACCGTGGCCGTCCCCCGTCGAGATGAAGCGCACTTCAGCGTAGCCTAGTGCCAGTCGCTGCTCCAGCATCATTCCCACCAATGTGCCGCCGGCGAATCCGCCGGCATAGGCGATGATGTTCCAGACGTTGTTCAGGTTGGTCACAACCTTGCCGATAGCAATGACGTAGACCAGAGAACTCACGAAGCCCGCCGCCACAGCATAGAATTTCCGTCCCTGTACAGTCATCAGCGTCGACAGCGTGCTGATGGCGATGCCCAGCACGCGCAAGCCGAAGATCAGAAGAGCCTCCAGGAATACACTCATCATTCTACACCTCACACCTGACTTTGACCGACCAGGTTATCAGTCGGCGAAAGCTGACACGCAAGAGAAGCGGCCACTTGAACCACAGCCGCTTCTCCCATGCCCCGGGCGCGATTCGAACGCGCGACCTTGAACTTAGGAGGTTCCTGCTCTGTCCAATCTGAGCTACCGGGGCCTATCGGCGATTATAGCACGCACACTACGGTGCGGCAAGAACGCGGACTCCGACCACAGAACGGATGACCCCAACCGCAAGCGCC
>JASFVD010000022.1:0-12831 GCA_050050015.1 Anaerolineae bacterium
TTGGTCGGGTGGGCAACGCTGTTTGGCTGTCTCCCCTTCGCCATCAGCTCGACCGGAGGTGGCGGAAGGACACGGCTCTTACTCGCGGGCGAGATTGTCGTATGGATGAGTGCGTTCCTGGTCGTATTCTTGGCTCAAGACGTCCTGAAAGAGGTACTCCAACCTCTCCTCAACCATGAGACGCTGCTGATGCTCTTTGGTGGAGGGTTAGCCGTGGCTGGGCTAGCCACGGCCAGTCTCACGCATGTGGAGGAGAGATTGGGGGTGCTCTTGACAGCGGGGGTCTCTGTGTTGGTCGGGGGCGCCATCTTCGCTTACGGCCTGTGGATGCTCATGAGATCGACACGCTGAGCAAACCAGCCTTGCTCGATCCTCGGTCCGGGAGGTTGTCCCTAGCTTGAGATACCCGCCGCTTCTTGTCGGTCGGTTTGTGAGGCGTGTCAACCGTTTCCGAATCACCGCCCTGGTTGATGACGAGGAAGTAGATGCGCACCTCCCCAACTCTGGTCGACTGACAGAACTTCTCACGCCTGGACGAGTGTGCTGGCTCGCGCCCGCGGGCAGTCCAAGTCGCAAGACGGACTTCGACCTCAAGTTAGTCAGGTACGCTGGCGTACTCGTTTCCGTGGATGCCCGGCTGCCCAATCCTCTCTTCGCGGAGGCCGTGGAGAGCGGGCGACTAATCCCTTTTCTTCCTTCCTCTGGATGGCGCCGCGAGGTGCAGCTGGGTGAGAGCCGCATCGACTTTCATCTGAGCGTGCCGGGCGGGGAGCTGTGGGTTGAGACCAAGTCTGTGACCCTCGTGGACGAGGGTATGGCCCTCTTTCCGGATGCCCCGACCGCCCGTGGGAGGCGGCACGTGCGGGCGCTGGTCGATGCGGTTGGACGCGGGAACCGAGGTTCTGTTGTCTTCATCGTTCAACGGCCTGACGCTGACGCATTTGCGCCCCACGATGCTGCCGATCCAATGTTCGGAGAGACCCTGAGGAACGCTGCGGAGGCTGGTGTCGAGATGTATGCATGGACCTGTCGGGTGAGCAGAGAAGCGATCACCATCGCGGAACAGATTCCCGTAGATCTGATGTGACAGCGGGCGGTGCGACTGACGACCAGGCTACCAAGATCCTGTCCCCACGTGAAAAGGATGTCTGCTTGCGGAAGGCTAGGTCTCGGCATCCCCCCGTTGAGCCAGATGCAACACCTCTGCAAATTCCAAAGCACCTGATTCAGTGTTGACCTCGTAGACGACGGTGCACCAGAGTTGGCGATTTTGTTACCCTAGCCCGAGCGTCTGCGCACTGACGGCTATCATTCGCGGCGGACCGAAGGGTTGCGGGCACGCCGAAAAGGACCGCGCTTCCTGCTCTCGTCCTGCGGTCTGAGGCTATCCTTCACGGTTGGTGCCTACGGCCGCAATGCGCTGCAACATGTCTGGATCGTCGCGAAGCAGACCGGAGGAAGGAAGGCGCTGGACCAACGTGCGCCAGTTCGGGTTCTTGGCGAACACGTCGCGGAAGATGGGTAGCGCTTCCTCCAGTCGTCCCAGGTCCGCAAGCGTGACTGCCTGCCAGAAGGGAAGTTCCTCGATCTGCGGTGCAATGTCCGCGCCCTTCCCGTATGCCTCAAGCGCTTCCTCCACGTGTCCGGCACCCAAGAGCTGGTCTCCTCGGTTCATATGCTCGTACGCACGGTGAAGGGACAGCAGCCGTCGCAGTTCTCGAATAGGCTGCTGGTGATCCTCGACGCGAAGATCGATGACCGTGTCATCCCACGGCCCGGACAAAGAGGTCGCCTCGACAACCAGCAGGGCCGCGCTCTGCTGACCTCGGATGTCGCCGCCTGCTGCTTGGCCTGCCACCAGGGCTGCCACCATTCGGTCTTGGAGGTCGCCCGTCGACGTGCGGTACGCATCGGCCATTGCCACCCAGACGTCGGGAGTTGCCATCATGTTGGCCTGCACGCAGAACGTGTCCCCAACCACGTGCCCGGCGTGTGCAATGCAGTCGTCTCCCGTGTGCGCGGTTAGGCGTCCCTCTGCGTCGATCATCGCTACTTGGCGGAGGGATGGCGCGTCGTCTGACGCGAGAAGCGCGCACAGCGCTTGCGGTGCCGACTTTCCGCCGCGCATAAGATCCAGACCTAGTGGGCCATAGCTGATCTCGACCATGGCCTGAGTCGCCACGGCCCCGACGCCTGCCTGGGCCCAGGTCACGGCAGTGCCCACGGAGAACCAATGGGACTGCGCCGCGACGCCCATGCGGCCGGTCTTGGGATCCTGGGCGACGATCGAGAACGTATGAGCCAGACTTGAAGGTCGTGGCGCTTTCACCTTGTCAGCCATGTTGCCTCCTCTCCAATCAGCCTATCGCACCTGTCCCACGCGAGTATAGTGCAGGTCAGTCGACTGGTCAAAGCGTCAGCCCTGCCGGCCCCGGGCACGTGACAGTGCCTGTCCAACCGGTGTGCAGAATGCGGGTGGCGTCCTGATAGAATCGGCTGCCATCGTTCTGTCCGGTCGCCGCGGGTCTAGAAAGCTGGGCCTGACCGGCTGGCTGTGAGGAGTCTAGGCGGGTGTCTGGTTACCGAGGCATTCCTTTGCAACCCCCGTGGAGATCTGGTGAAGGGATTGATGCCATCCGCTGCGCACATGTACTTGCATCTTGGACCCCTCCGGGTACAATCCGGCTATGTCTTGTCGTGCAATCGCAGAGTCAGGCCCGAGCGCAAAGCAGGAGGCATCCACGTGATTCCGTTGAGGGACAATGTCCCTTCCAGGCGGTACCCGATCGTCAACACGGGGCTCATCGGCCTCAATGTCTTCATCTTCCTTGTCGAGACTGTGGTCTTGAGTTCGGAGCCGCTGCACCAATTCACCTACACGTGGGGCTTGGTGCCGGCCGACTTCTGGCGGATGGGCGACCTGCACGCGTGGATCACGTTGTTCACGTCGATGTTCCTCCATGGTGGCTGGTGGCATCTGATTTCCAACATGCTGGCGCTCTACATATTCGGCGACAACATCGAGGACCGTGTGGGCCACGTGCGATACTTGTTCTTCTACCTGCTCAGTGGCCTCGTGGCGGGCGGAGCCCATCTGGTGGCCTATTCCGAGTCAACACTGCCTACCGTCGGGGCCAGCGGAGCGATCGCCGGCGTGCTCGGGGGCTACCTTATCCTGTACCCGCGAGCCCGAGTGCTCACCCTGATACCCGTCTTCTACTTCGTGCGACTGATCGAGATACCGGCGTTCATCTACTTGGGCTTCTGGTTCATCTCGCAGCTGTTCAATGGCATCTTCGCCCTGACCGCGGCTGACGTCTTTCAGAGCGGGGGGGTGGCGTGGTGGGCTCACATCGGGGGCTTCGTCTTTGGGCTGCTCGTCATCCGTCTTCTCGCGTCAAGGGCGAAGCCCCAGGTTGTCGGACGCTACCACCCGTGGCAAGATGACAGATGGTAGTATGAGGATTCGCGCCCCGGTCCTGACTGTACTTGGCCTCTTCATCTTGCTGATCGGCTCAGTTCTGGGCTTCGAGGCACGATATGCCAACCGAATCTATCCGGGCGTGTTGATCTGGGACACCGATGTCGGGGGAATGCGTCCGAACGAGAGCGCGGACAGGTTTGATTCCGTCGGCAGGCTAGATGAACCCCTCATGACTCTGCACGGCCCTGATCGTTCCTGGGATGTCCGCCCTGCAGACCTCGGTCTCCGCCTCGAGCCTAGGCCGACGCTGATGCGGGCCTATCGGCTTGGCAGGGAAACGTCGTGGTCGACCAGCGTGATCTCACAGCTTGAGCTGCTGGCCCTCGGCGCTAATTTGCCCCCGGTTATCTCGTATGACGAAGCCGAGGCACGCCGCTATCTAAGACTGCTCTCGGAGGAGCTCCACGTGGCACCCGCAGACGCCGAGCTCTCCTTCGATGGAACCACACCGATAGCCGAGCCGGCTCGCATCGGTCGCCGCCTGGATGTGGAAGCGACCCTCGCCTCCCTGTCGCCGACCCTCATGCAGCTGATGCCCGCCAAGCTTCCCCTGGTGATGGAGCCTGTCCCGCCCCACGTCAAGGACGCCGAGCCGGCGCGGGCCGAGGCTCAACGCATGCTGGACGGGCCTCTCACTCTTACCATCGCCGATCCCCGGGAGGGCGATCCGGGGCCGTGGGTCATTTCACCCGAGCAGCTGGTCGAGATGCTGGACGTGCGAGAAGAGGAGGAAGTGCTCCACGTCAGTCTGGACCGGGATGCGCTCCAGCTCTATTTGGAGAAGCTTGCACCCGCCTTGGCAATCGAACCAGTCGACGCTCGGTTCCACGTCAACGGGGCGACGGGGGAGCTAGAACCCATCACGGAGAGCCTAGAGGGACGCGCCCTCGACGTGCGGGGCAGCCTGGATCGAGTCGTTGAACAGGTTGAGGCTGGCGACAGGTACGTGTCCCTGGTGTTGGAGAGCGTTCCACCGCGCTACCCAGATTCCGCGCGAGCTGAAGAACTGGGCATCGTCGATCTGGTCGCGACAGGAGAGTCCTACTTCATTGGCTCACCCTCGGGGCGGGATCATAACATCAGATTAGCAGCCAGCAAGTTCGATGGTCTGATAATCCCGCCGGGAGAGATATTCTCGTTCAACCATCATCTGGGCGAGGTGACCGCTGAGGCTGGCTACGACGAGTCGTTCATTACGGCGGGCGAGCAGCTCCAGATGGGGATCGGTGGAGGCATCTGCCAGGTAAGCACCACCGCTTTTCGTGCTGCGTTCTGGGGTGGTTATCCGATCACGGAGCGCTGGTATCACGGTCAGCGAGTGGGGTACTATGAGCTGCGCGGAGGCGGCGTTGGCATGGACGCTACGGTCTTCTCCCCGCACGTAGACCTCAAGTTCGTTAACGATCGCTCAGCCCCACTGCTGATCGAAACGGAGGTGGGAGAGGACACGCATCGCCTTGTCTTTCGATTCTACTCCACCGACGATGGCAGACAGGTGGAGAAAGCGGGGCCAACGGTCACTGACGAGTCGGAACCAGGCCCGCCCATCTACGAGCTGGATGAGGACATCGAGCCTGGGACGGTGACCAAGTGGCAGTCTGCTGTGGGGGGCTTGACAGCCACCGTCGAGCGCTGGGTGTATGACGGGTCAGGCGAGTTGCTTCACCACGACACCTTCGTCAGTAAGTACGAGCCGCGGCGGGCAGCCTATCATTACGGACCGGGTTACGAGCCTCCAACAGAATAGATGGGCCAGGACGGGAATCGTCTCGCATAGGCCAGTCCCAGTATTGGACTTGCCTGTTGGAGCGGATGCGAGCTACTGAGGAGCCTCACCCTTGACAGGCGGATCCAAGAGTGACCGCATGTGTCGGGTTCGAGGGCACGCTACTCTTGCTCTGTGAGGGGACCAGTGAAACCGGCGAAGGGAGCTCGATCACCGTTGTACCGTGGAACAGACCGCGGACCGTTGGTCGCCTATCCGAAGAGGGTTGCCGCTGCTCCAGTCGCCAGGGCTAGGACGGCGACGATGGCGATCCCGTAGCGCATGACGCCCTGCAGGGCCGGCCCCTCCTCTGCGTCCACTGTGCTGCATCCTACGATCACCTTAGCTGGGGCGAACGCCGATCCAATGGCAGCGCCCGCTGTCTGACCCGCCAGTATGACGAGCGGGCTCACGCCCACTAGTGTTGCCACCGTCTGTTGAAGATCCCCGAAGATGACGTTGGAGTTGGTGTTAGAGCCGGTCATAAGCGCCCCCAGAGCTCCGATGAAGGGCGCTGCCAGCGGGAATGCTGGACCGGCCAAGCGCGCAATCCCATCGGCGAGCTGATGTGTCATACCGGCGTGCTGCATCGTCACGGCCATGCCTACCATTGCCGCCGTTCCGATGCTGGAACGGACCGCGCGATTCACGACGCCCCGTCCGATGCGGCCTGCTGCTCCGGGCTCGTAGTAGCGGCGCCAGAAGAACAACGCATACGTGATTGCGGACGCGTACGCAAGGAGTGCTCCAGGGTGGCCGAAGACGTTGATGCTCCGCCCCGCCTCTGCCGGAACGCTCCAGCCGCGGGCCGTGCTCAACTTGGGAAATCGGACGCGCAGCACCAAGTGACTCAAGAAATCGTGCACCGGCTCCACGAGTTGCGCCAGAAGCACGATGGTTATCAGTAGCGCGTATGGGGACAGTGCCCATCCGAGCGGCATCGTAGGTTCGGAATCTGCCGCGGAGCGCTCGTTCTGCCCGGACTGGTGTCTGCCTCTCCAGCGGGCCCAGGCCACGCCGACCACCAGCCCAGCGAGGCCCGCCGTCATCGCTCCGATCGACCAGAGACCATTGGTCACGACGATGTACTGAGTGATCGCCATGGGCAGGCCAACCACGAACAGCGTTCCAAACCCTGCCCGCAGCGCTTGCCCGCCGCCTGCGGCCCAGAGAGCCCCAGCCCCGCAGCCCAGGCAGGCGAGACCGAGGAAGGTTGCGCTCCACGGGGCAAGCGATGCGCCGCTTCGCCCCGTCGATGCCATCAGAGCGAAGAACGATGATCCGAGCGAGCCGAACGTGACGGCCCAGGGATGGCCAATTGAGGGAATCACGATTGCCGCAAGTGGGGGGAACCCCAACCCGACCAAGAGCGGGGCGGTCACGGCAACGGGAACCCCGAATCCGCCCACGCCCTGCAGGAAGGTGCTGAAGACCCACCCGATGAGGAGAGCCTGAATTCCGCGGTCCGGCGTGAGACGGGGAAGTCCCTTACCGATCGCCTCTACCGCGCCGGCCTGCTCCGTGGTACGATAGAACAAGAGCGCACCCCATATGATGTAGAGGACGAACAGCGTGAGCAGCAGTCCCTTCAACTGGGCGTAGCCCAGCAGGCGCGCGCCTGCTCCAAAGCGGACGGCCGCGACTATGAGCGCGACGGTCCAACCGATTGCGCCGGCTCTTGCGCCACCCCACTGGAAGCGGAGCATCAGGATCAGAACGGCTGCCACAGGCAGGAATGCTAGCACCCAGTCGATCACATAGACCATACGACCTTCCTGTTCACATAGGCGAGCGTGTTAGCGTGCGAGCGCCCGTTCGGAGAGCAAATGGGCTCCACGGGCAAGGGACAGACGTGCGCGCGCAGGGAAGTGTCGGCCTGATGTCTCAAGAACGAGTCTTCCAGATCCAAACCCTACTCCGTCACAGTGATCTTCCGGAGACTGACCGCGTTGTCGTCAGATCCCTCCACGGACAGTCGCGCGCCACTTGTGACCAGGTACATACCAACCTCGAGACGGTACTCCCCCGGCCCTGCTGTTGCATCAACGGCGATGTTGTAGACGTCCGTCACCACCTCGCCCGGAGCCCATAGACTTGTGGGATAGTCGCCTCCAACCGGCTGCCGGTCCTGCTGACCAGCCATCGAGCCGTCTGGGGCAAGTAAGTGTGTGAAGACTGTGTAGTCCGCCGTCATCTGGGTCAGAGCGCGCCACGTAAGGGTGAGGACGAGCGTCTCGCCGGGGGTGACTGATTCCGACGAGACACTGTAGCCCAGCAGCTCCACGCGATGGCCCAACATTGTCGTGAGTGGATGTGCGATGGGCGGTATCTCGAATTGGCGGTCCGTGTCCTGAACCGTGACCTTGCCCAGGTCCAGGGTCGATTCCTCTCCGACCCTCAACTTCAACTTGTAGGTGCCGGGTGACGTGTCGAGAGGCAGACGAGGATGGTAGCGGTCGACAACGACCTCGCCAGGATCCCACATGCTGAACGGGTACGTGTCGTGGACAGGGTGGCCACTGTGGAGCGTGGTCTCGCCCAACTGGAGAGATAGACGGACAGGCGGCGATGTTGCGTCACCAGCCTGCCAGAAGAGAGTGATGCGGAGCCGTTCTCCGGGCCGAACCGTCGGCCGATCGATCGAAGTCCCAAGGAGCGTCAGCCCGTCCACGGCGGCGTCCAGCCGATGGTCGATGCCGATCTCGTCTACGACGACGTGGGCCGAGGCGCGAGCTACCTGCACGGGAAGCTCAGCATAGAGGCCGGCATAGGCTTTGCCGTCGTCGAGCAACGGCAGTCTCGCGTCGGCGCCAGGACTGTAGAGCCCTAGTCGGACGACATAGCCTCCTGGCGGCGCCCCCGGAGAGATTGGGATGGATAGATAGTCCACGATCAACTCATCCTCTCTCCACTGCTCAGAGGGATAGTGAGGCGCGTCAGTCTCTCCCCAGGTGGAACCCCAACGGTCGGTCAGTCGCGCGACGGGGCGATAGTCAGGCTGATCTGCCGCCTCGGTTACCTTCCACCAGACGGCTACGTCAACTCGTTGGCCAGAGCGAGGTTGGTTGATGACACTGTAACCGAGCAGCCGAGCGACGTCACCGAAATTCGCCGTGTGCTGTCGAGAGGGTGAAGGTGCATCGGCCATCTCGCCCCGATAGACGTGGAAGGCCGACGCGCCATCTGGTCCGGGAGCTGCTTGGATCAACGCCTCCTTGGGAAGCATCGACCGCACCCAGTCAAGATGGTTTGAAGCGGATCGGGGAAAGATGAGAAGGGCATCGCCGTCAGGCGGGAAGACGAGCGTCTGTCCGTCTACAAGCCAGCGAACCGTGTCGTAGTCCTCGGCGAGGAAGGCCAAGGTCGGATGACGATAGTGCTGACTGGCTACGTAGGGCGTGCTTACTGCGAGGTCAGCGCGGTTGAGATAGTCGGCGGCCTCGGCGAGATCTCCGTCAGCCACGTAGTAGAGCGTTGGCGACGAAGCCCACGCGACGTAGTCCGGTGCAACGTCAGCTGTGCCAATCGCCAGGAGAACAAAGCAGACGCCCGCGAACACGTAAGAGGCGAGGCGACGTCCACTCCCGACAAAACGGTGGATGAACCTGGCGGTCGCCCACAGGCCAAGAGCAGGGAAGGTGTAGATGAAGGGCAACAGACCGACGGAGCGCAAGTTGCTCGGCGTGATCTCGTCGGTGGCCAGCGCGCTTGGCAGAATCATCACGGCCAAAGAGGTGAGCAGGAAGACGGTCGCGGCCAGCGATAGAGGCCGACGCCTTCCCTCGATGCGGGGGAGCGGGCCGACCAGCCGCCGGATCATGATTCCAAGCCCAAGCAAGAAGAGACCAGCGAGGACGGGGTCGAATAGTGGGCGTCCAGGAAGGTTGAAGCGAACGTAGGGATCTCCTCTCAGGAAGAACATCCTCAAACATGCGAGGATGCCCTCCCGTGCTTCGACCCAGTTGTCGGCGGCCACCTGTCTCGCCCGCGTCGTGAAGCTCCCAGGATGCGTGAGCCAGTAGTGTGCGAGGGGGACCAGGGCAAGGGCAGCAGCCCCGAGGACCATCGCTGACTGTTTCAGCCGCTCCTGCCTGCGGTGCCGATCGGCCACGATCAGGGTGACCAACGCCGCAGCCAGCGGCACTGGGAACGCGCGGGCGGCCAGGTAGGTGTAGGCTGTGAGTCCACACAGAAGGCCAGCAACGATGAGCCACACCCTCTGGGTCGTCCCGTGTTCTCCATCCGGCGCAGGTCGCAGTCCTCGCCACAGCGCTGCCACAGTGATAGCTTGCAGCACAGGCTGCGTTATCGCGCGAAAGCCGTAGCGACTCAGGACGATGTGCCAGAATGAGATGGCGAGCGTGGCAGCGGAGAACAGGGCGATCCAGGGGCCGTCAGGGACGTCATGAAAGAGCTCGTAGGCTGTCCACGTAGCAGCGACGACTGTCAAGACGCCCACTAACGCTGCTGCCAAACGAAGGGCCAGTGGTGTGATTCCCAGGACCCTCATCAACAGCGCAGACCAATAGAAGAACAGCACCTCCTTCCCTGTATAGGAGGGGATGAAGATCGGCTGCCTCAGACCCTGCGCAATCTCTCCGGCCAGGATTCCGTTGGTGGCCTCATCATAGTGGAGTCCCAGCGGCAGCTCTGGCAGACGGTAGACACGGAGTCCCGTCGCGATGGCTAGAATGGTTAGCAGCGATGCGATCAGGATCCATCGAGGGCGGAGGGGGGAGTTACCCATTAGAACGTAGCGAAAAGCAGCGAGGGGCTTCTTGGCACCTCAGTGGTTCTCAACTCAGACGACGGTGTCGGAGATTGGTATGTGAAGGGAACCAATCTCCTTTACGTTCAAGTTGAGGCTGAGCCTGTGTTCACCTCGGTCCAGCGGCTCACCCGAGACGTGGAGGGTGACCACCACACCGACGGGGAAGTGCAACGGTCTTTCCGACGAGATTTTGTCCATGGGGCGCGAATTCCCACTGGGAGGTAGGACCGAGACCAGCGAGCCCTCAATTGGCTCGCCGTCCACGTCAAGACTGTCCATCTTCGTGATGGTAGCCGGCGCGATAAGGTTCTTGAGATCGAAGGCAAAGCCCCCATCTTCGCTGCGCAGCGACCCTTTGACGTAGAGCTTCTCGAGCACGGTTGGCGGAATGACCGGCATAACATCTCCTTTTCGCGGTAGTTGTAACATGGAGTGGGTATCTCCGCAAGTGAAAGCCCTCAAGAGGTCGCTCGGTGACTGCCCCAAGAGCCAAGCAGGCAAATGCCTCGCTCACCAGGCAGACTCTACTGAGACAGGCTGCCACAGCAGGATCATTGACTTGCCAGGAGGCCTGCCTTGCGCGGTGCGCTCGTCGTGGAAGGTCCTCAGCGGACCAGAAGAAGCGCAGCCGTAGCCGCTACGGCGAGCGTAGAGGGAGCGATGCGGCGGTAGATCGGGCCCCATTCGGCTTCGAAGTAGATGCGAGTCAAAGAGAGACACAGGTGGAGAGGGGAGTACATCACACCAAGGAAAGCTCCCGCCATCATCCAGGCTGCCCATCCGGACGCGACGGGCGCCCCATCGGCAGCTACCAGAGGGATGACGATGGGGAAGCCGATGCTGAAGGCCGCGTGCGAAAGGCCGGTCAGGAGACCTGCGATGAAAGGAACCACGAAGGCGATCATTGCCGGAGGCACGTGGGACTGAATCAGGGTTCGGGACACACCACCGACGGCGCCGCTGTTCTCAAGAACGCTGCGGAAGACTAGGGCGCCGAAGAGCACGACCACCGTCTCCCAGGGAATGCGCTTTCGTAGGATAACGGTCAGCGTATCCAGCGAAATCTGCTTCAGGATCATGACCAATGCGATGGTGACGACCAGGCTCAAGATGAGCGTGGCACGCTCATCGAGAGGCAGGGCCAGCGTGAGAATGATGACCAGCCCAATTGGCCAAATGCTGGCTGCGAGGGCTCGCGCGTTCCTGAACCTGGTGGATGACCTCTGGTCATTGGCCTGTCCCGGCATTCCAATCAGGCCAAAGGCTGCACCACCCACTACCGCGGCTGTTGTCAAGGGCCACGTTGCGCTTGCCAACTGGAAAGTCTCGAGGTTGAGTAGTGCCGCTGCCAGCATCATCGAGGGGTAGAGAGGGAAGACGTACTCCCAGATGTGGCGGAACCAGTAGTTGATGAACGTCTTCCGTTCTCCTTGGACATCGAGACGGTCGCCTACTTCGTTCACCATGGGTGCAGAGAACATGGCCCCACCGACCATTGGCAGTAGCCCGACCAGCGCCGGGAGGGCGGCAATGACCAGTCGGCCGCTCGGGATCAGCCCCTGGAGGGCCTCAACCATGCTGCTCAGGCTGCCCGTCTCGCGCAACAACTCACTCAGCACCATAATCAGCACGACCGACAGCGCCAACCGGAGGGTCAAGAGGTCGAAGCTGGTCATGAGGACGTCGCGACCGACGGCGCCGAGAGGGTACTCGAATAGGAGGCCGATGGTCGCAGAGGCCAGCACCAGCACTAGGCCGAGGTTCCAGCGGCGACCAAGAAGCAGGATGATTCCGGCAAAGACGAAGCAGAGCTTGATGAGGGGCATCAGTGCGAAGCTGCAGGACACTCGCGACGACAAGAAGCCCTAGGGTCGGCCGACGGCACACGTTTCGCAGAGGTCTCGTGGCTGGTTAATGCTGTCATAATCGCACTGAGTATACTGCGTAGCTCGCTCTAAGTCCAGCCGCACCAGCCAGATTGGAGCCGTTCGCCGCGTGCTCCGGTGGACAGCGAGGGGGCGAACCTCGTTGAGAGCTCCTTCGCCAGCTCCTCTCTCCCATCGGAGCTGGATACCCGCATCGCCGAATGGAACGCTGTACGGTCCCAAGACAGGTGTTTCCTCGCGAGCAGTGAGCGCTCCAAGAAAGGCGTCCGAGCGTCGACTGGTAGATGCTCGCCGAACCCGCTCGAAGCGACCTGACAGGAGCGATCTTGTGTGGTATCATAGCCCTCGTCCCGCACGATGCGCGGTCCGCGCGACAAGGCACGAGACCGCATCCCTCAAGGTGTGCGCCGACTCTCCGACCATAGCACGTGCAAAGGAGGAACGGATGGTCAAGATCATCACCGACACGACGGCTGGGCTCTCTGATCGAGTGGCTCAGTGCTACGGCATACCCGTTATCCCTCAGGTCATCATCTTTGGGGAGGACTCCTACCTGGAGGGTCAGGAGATTGACCACGCCACGTTCATGGAGAGACTCACGACGTCGAGCGAGCTCCCTAAGACGTCCGCCCCGCCGCCCGAGCTCTTCGTCGAGACGTTCCAGCGCTTAGTACCTCAGGGTGAGCCGATCCTCTGCATCCACCCCTCGACTGAACTGAGCGGGACCGTTCGGTCGGCCACTGTGGCTGCCTCCGATTTCCCAGACGCTGACATTCGTGTCATCGACACCCGCGTCATCGGCAGTGCCCTGGCAACCATGGTGACGCTCGCCGCCCAAGGGGCCGAAGCCGACCTCGACGCGGACACCATCGAGGCACGGCTCCGAGACATGATTCCGCGTAGTCGCGTTTACTTTCTGGTCGCG
>JASFVD010000023.1:0-12535 GCA_050050015.1 Anaerolineae bacterium
TCCAGGGAATCATTAACCGAGCTAAGCAACACATCGCACTCGCACAGTCTGCACCAGCTGACTCTGAGGAAGCCCGGTCCCACTGGGAGCTGGCCCTGCAGTACGTCGAGGCAGCGACAGGACTCCAACCGGAGGATCCCTCCGCTCACTCGCTGCACGATCAGGTCCAACAGGCGCTCGACCGCCTGGACGGGATCAAGCGACTGACCCTCACTCCGCTGGCCGATTTTGGCTCCAGCAATGTGGCGCGTCATCTGGTGCTCACCGACCAGGAGATCTTCGTGCTCGACGCGGCGGAGGGATGGGTCGCAGCAGTGCCCCTGGGCCGTGGGAGCGGGGAGGCGCAGGGCCAGGCGGGTGTGGGTCAGGACTGGCCGGTTCTCGTGCACACCGGACAGCGGGTGGAGGGAGACGACGTAGGCCAACTCATCGATTGCACCTGGATCACGGGCGAGGGAGGACGGCAGTCGAGCGCCCTCCTGGTCCTGGAAGGTGATCGAGGACTGTTGAGCTACGATCCGGCGTGGAGAACTGAGTATGGAGAGCCTCAGCTCTCGCGCCTCAACCTCAACTCCCCGTCGCCCGGTCAGGCTGTTGCTGCGGGATCCTATCGCGGTCAGTTCTATGTCCTCGACGCTACTGCAGAAGACAGCGGTCAGATTTGGCGCTACAGACCAGAGGGGAACGCCTACCCCAGTCAACCCGAACGGTACTTCGCGGCGCACCCTTCCCGGACCCTCGACACCGCCGTCGACATGGCTATCGATGGGCACATATACATTCTGCACAGGGACGGCACAGTTGAGAAGTATCTAGGGGGCGAGCCTCAGGCCTTCGAGATCAGAAACGTTCCCGGGGGCCTCGAAGAGGTCACGGGAATTGCAGTAGACCCGGACGGTGACGGCACCGTCTACCTCGCCGACCGGCGCAATGGCCGAATCGTCGCACTGGATCCAGAGGGGCGCTTCGAGGCGCAGTATCGCGTGGAGGGAGCCTTCGACGATCTGGAGGCACTGGCCGTCAACCAGGCAGAGACACGCCTTTACGCTCTCGACGGAGGCCAGCTCTATGCGACCTCGCTGCCGTGAGGGAAGCGAGCGATTGCTACCCGTTCCGGCGTATGCTATAATCCGCCCCATATCGGCTGACCTTCTGGCCAGCGGCTGAGCAGCACGACATCTCGGAACTCACTGCGCTCTGCCTGGGGCTAGAAGGTCGGTTTGCGTCAGCGCCGACGGGGACATGTGGAGGTAGCACACCGTGCAAAGTAACGAGCGGCAAGTCGCGCACTCCAGCAACGCAATACAGAGGTTGCTTGCCGGAGGCTTGATGGTGCTGTTTCTTGTCATCTCTGCCGTGGCGGGAATGTTCGTGTTTCACCAAGTGCGACGGTACATTGCCTCTTCCGACACCCTCCCGTCCTTCAGCAATCCAGCAGCGGGTGACTCCGAGGTAGGGAATCAAACGCCTGATCCAACCAACCTTGAGGCAGTGTGGACGGGGAAAGAGCGGGTCAATATCCTGTTGATCGGGATTGACCGGCGCCCAGGCGAAGAAGGGGCCTTCAGAACTGACACGATGTTGGTGTTGACGCTCGATCCAGTCACCAAGACCGGAGGAGTGCTGTCCATTCCCCGCGACCTTTGGGTGCCCATTCCCGGCTACCGAGTCGATCGCATCAACATCGCTCATGCCCTCGGTCAGCGCGACGACTATCCAGGTGGTGGTCCTGCGCTAGCAGTTAAGACGGTGGAGAACAACCTTGGTATTCCGATTCACTACCACGTACGCGTTGACTTCAAGGCGTTCGTAGAGCTCGTTGACCGGATTGGGGGAATCGACATCTACGTCGAGCAGGAGATTGACGATCCGACGTATCCATCGCACGATCCCGCCGATCCGTACGGATATGATCCTCTGCATATCGAGCCGGGCCAGCACCACTTCGACGGCGACATGGCCCTGAAGTATGCCCGTACCCGACACACCGCCGGTTCTGACTTTGATCGTGCCGATCGCCAGCAAGCGGTGCTAAGGGCCATCTTCAAGAAGGTTACGAGTCTGAACATGCTGCCAACCTTGATCGCACAGGAACCGGGGATGTGGCGCACGCTTGAGGGCTCGGTGGAGACAAACCTCACCCTCGATCAGATTATCGCTCTGGCACGCCTGGCGAGTCAGGTAGAGCCAGATGACATTCACTACGGGGCCATCGACGAGAGATACACGCTCCCCTACGTAACCGAGGATGGCGCAGAGGTGCTGATCCTTATCCGCGACAGAATGCGAGAACTGCGCGATGAGCTCTTTACTACGGAGACGGCCTCTGACGAGGAGGGAAGTGAGAGTGGTTCCCAGCTAGAGGAGGAAGCCGCCTCCATTGAAGTCCTGAACGGCACACTGACAGCTGGCCTGGCTGCCGACGTAACGGAGCTGCTTCGTGAGGAGAATCTGGACGTGGTCCACACGGGCAATGCCGATCGTCAGGACGTTGACGAAACGCTGGTCGTGTCCCACACAGACAAAGCTTTCACGGCTCAGTACATTGCCAGTGTCTTGAATCTACCCCAGACAGCGGTGGTACAGGGCTCCGAGCCGGCAGCCGAGTATGATATCTCGGTTATCCTTGGCGCCGACTATCCCCCTCCACAGTAGGGAACCAGACCGAGACTCTGAATCCGGTAGGCTCTTGTCCCACAGCTTTCTCGCGTTGACATCCCGAGATGGCACAATTGAGACCGACCCGCGAACCGCAGGAATAGAGAAAAACCTGGTGTGTGATCGAGTTGCACTACGCACCGTACCACGTCAGTGCCTAGAGAGAGGAAACAAGTGACCGAGTCCGCAGATGGCGACATTGCGGTTAGAGATCATCAGTGGAGAAGCATCCTCAAGACAATCAGCTGGCGCGTGATTGCAACGGGTACCACGACCAGCCTGGTCTATTTGTTTACAGGCAAGCTGCACCTGGCCATAGAGGTCGGTCTGCTTGAGGTTGTGCTGAAGTTGCTTTTCTACTACCTTCACGAGCGAGGCTGGGAGAGCATCGCCTGGGGACAGATGGAACACCCCCTGGCCAGCCTCCCGGTCAAGCGTCCCCTGCAGCCTAAGGATAGAAGGATCATCGAACACAGGCTGAAGGAGCTGGGATATCTCTAGACGTAGTGACGTGACGAGGGTGGACGATGACGCCAGGAGGCTAGCGCCGTGGAAAAACTTCTGATCGAAGGTGGACATCCCATTTCCGGGACACTCACTCCAAGTGGCAACAAGAACGCAGCGTTGCCGCTGCTGGCAGCCTGCGTGCTGACCGACGAACCCGTGACGCTGCGGAACATGCCCGACATAGGAGATATCCGCACGATGGGCGAGATTCTCAGCGACATCGGCGTTGACGTCAAGCGGCTCGACCCCCACACGTGGCGCATTCACGCCCGGGACGTTCATACGAATGAGTTGAGCCCAGATCTGTTCAGCCGCATTCGGGGTTCCATCACGCTGGCTGGGCCCATGCTCGCTCGAACCGGCTCCATTCACATGCCCCGACCCGGAGGGGACGTCATCGGGCGTCGGCGCGTAGACACCCACTTCCTGGCCTTGAGCGCACTGGGAGCCGAGGTCGATAGCAATATCTCCTTCCGCCTGAAGTGCGATCACCTGCGAGGCGCTGACATTCTGCTCGATGAGGCTAGCGTCACGGGAACAGAGAACGCTATTATGGCCTCAGTGCTCGCCGAGGGGACGACCGTGATCCGCAATGCAGCCTGCGAACCTCACGTGCAAGATCTGTGCCACATGCTCTGTCAGTTTGGGGCTGAGATCGATGGGATCGGCTCCAACACCCTGATCATTCAAGGTGTCGACGAGCTGAGCGGCGGCGAGTTCTCCGTCGGACCAGACTTTATGGAAGTCGGGAGCTACATCGCCTTGGCAGCGCTCACGGGCGGCGAATTGCTCATCAAGCGAGCTGCACCAGAACATCTCCGCATGATCGGGCTGGTCTTCGATCGATTGGGGATCACCTTCGAGACTCAAGGTCGTGACGTCCTCGTGCCCGCAGATCAGCCGCTAACCATCACGCCGGATGTGGGTGGCGCAATCCCCACGATCAAGGACGCCCCTTGGCCGGCGTTTCCCGCTGACTTGATGAGCATCGCCATCGTAGTGGCTTCTCAAGCTAAGGGGACGGTCTTGGTCCACGAGAAGATGTTCGAGAGTCGCCTCTACTTCGTCGACCAGCTGATCGCAATGGGAGCTCGGATCATCCTCTGCGACCCGCATCGATGCGTCGTGCAGGGACCGGCCCCGCTGCACGGCGAGGAGGTTAGCAGCCCGGACATTCGCGCCGGTATGGCGCTTCTCATCGCAGCCCTGTGCGCGGAAGGCGAGAGTCTCATCAGGAATATCCGCCAGATTGATCGCGGGTATGAAGGCATTGATGGAAAGCTGAGCTCCCTGGGGGCGAAGGTGCAGCGAATTGGTGCCTAGCCGACCTGATGGCGGCACCGGAGCCCATTGCGGCTGCTCCCGGTCAAGAGGCAAGGACGATGTCGGGAGGCACGGCTCGGACCGGGCCCGACGCTCTATGCGATGGAGCATAAGCTTTCCGTCAGGTAATCGTAAGTTTGACGTCAGGCAGCGGCAAGAATGGTGTGCTACAATTCCACGTGAGTCAGGGGCGGTTTCTCTTCTTCTCCTCCTTTTGGCGAGGGCCGGGGTATGGTACCCCGGCTCTCTGCGTGTGTGTCAGGGGGTGGCGAATGGCGGACCGGCCCGCCTCGTCGTCAGTTGGGGTGTGACATGAGCGAAGACGGGGACCGGATAGCGAAAGCCGCGACGCTCGTCATGGCCCTCTTTGTGCTCAGCCGGTTGCTGGGACTCGGCCGGCAGATGATCGTGGGTGCACTCTTCGGCACAAGTGCGGACCTGGATGCCTATCTGGCCGCCAATCGAATCACGGAGACGGTCTTCCTCATTGTCGCCGGGGGCGCTCTGGGCTCGGCCTTCATCCCCACATTCGCCGATCGCCTGGCGAAGGAGGACGAGACGGGCGCCTGGCAGCTGGCCTCCGCTGTCATCAACCTGGCGCTGATCATCATGACGGCTGTGGTCGTACTCATCGCAGTTCTCGCCCCCACACTGGTGCGAACGTTCATCGCCCCTGGATTCGACCCGTCGCTTCAACGGTTGACGATACGCCTGCTGCGAATCATGCTCGTTACGCCAATCGTCTTCGGCGTAAGTGGAGTCATTATGGCAGCCCTCAACGCCCAGCAGCACTTTCTCTTGCCCGCGCTTGCCCCGTCGGTCTACAATCTGTCCATCATCGGCGGGGCAGTGACTCTGGGTCCAAGGTTGGGAGTACTGGGAATGGCCGTGGGGGTCGTCGTGGGATCGGTTCTCCACCTGCTCGTACAAGTGCCCCAATTGGTTCGCCACGGAGCTCGCTTCGTCCTCACGCTGGGCCTCGAGAATCCGAGCGTGCGTGAGGTGGGACGGCTTATGGCGCCACGCGTGCTGGGCACCGCAGTCGCCCAACTGAACCTCGTGGTCAACAATACCCTCGCCACTCGGATGGGGGCAGGGGCAGTATCTGCCATCAACTTCGCTTGGATGCTGATGCTGTTGCCGCAGGGAGTTTTCGCCCAGGCAGTAGGTACGGCAGCGTTCCCCACCTTTGCCGAGCAGGCGGCTCGAGGGGAACTCGAGAAGATGCAACGCGCGCTCTCCGCCACGTTGAGAGCTATCTTCTTTCTCAGCATTCCCGCCACTGTGGGTATGATTGCGGTAGGGAAGCCGGTGGTGAGCCTACTGTTCGAGCGCGGTGCGTTTGGCTCCGGTTCGACGCAGGCCGTCGCTTGGGCGCTGGCTTTCTTCTCGCTGGGCCTGGTAGGACACGCCGGCCTGGAGATCGTCGCTCGCGCCTTCTACGCTCTCCACGACACATTCACGCCGGTCTGGGTAGGGGGCCTCACAATGGCGCTGAACGTAGCGTTGAGCCTGACCCTGCCGCCCCTCTTCGCGTCGGCAGGCCTTCAGCCCTTCGGGGGACTGGCGCTGGCCAACTCGGTCGCCACTATTCTCCAGTTCGCGGTGCTGCTGGTTCTCGCACGAGGACGCCTACACGGCATCCAAGGGCGAAGGATCACTCGCACCATCATCAAGAGTGGCATAGCGGCGCTGGTGATGGGGCTCGTACTCTTCGGTTGGCAAGCCACGCTCGCGGAGGCGGGGGCAATGATCCGGGGCGCGGGGGGCGTTGTGCTGGGACTCGGCGTCTACTTGGCGGCGACGGTCGTGCTGCAGTCCGAGGAACTGCGTGCACTGTCTCGCCTGGTCCGCCGCCGGACGGGGGTCTAGCCCAAAGCCCTACCCTTCGAGATCGATCGGGCTGTCGCCCTCCGACGTCGCCTGTTCAAGTTTCAGTTCCGCCTCGTCGAGTTTCTGGCTGCATAAGGCAGCCAGCGCCCGCCCGCGCTCGAAGAGCTTCAGACTGTCCTCCAGCGCAAGTTGGCCACCTTCCAGCTTGCTCACCATCTGCTCGAGTTCAGCGAAGGCCTCCTCGAAGGTCATCCCTTCAAGCTCGTCCGTCATTCGGTCCTCCTTCACGGAAGGCGGGGCTTAGCCAGAATCTCCATCACCCGGAGATCGAAGAATTGCTGCGCATTGGCCGGACTCAAGACAATGGCTGTGTCTGCGCCCCTACCGGTGCCGGCGACGGTGATACACGGCTCGCCAATCGATATCAAGCCCGCATCGGCAGCCATCAACGCGATCTCGGCACAGACCTTCGTTCCCTCACCGAAGGTGCGCAGAGTGTAGGCGATGATCTCGTCGGTCAGATAGGTACCCAACTTCTTGCGGACAGCGCGATTCACCCCTCCAAAGGCATGTTGGCAAGTGAGAATGGTTGCACCGGCTGCTTCGATCGACGCTCGGTTCTCCTCCGTCAGCTCCTGCGTGTTCGGCTGCGCGAAGCCAGCGGAGTGCGAGACAACGATGAGACGGTGGCCACGGAACATCTCAGCAGCCTGCACACCGGTCCGTCCCCGGGTACTAGCCACCAGGGCTGTCTCGATACCGAGTTCGTCAGCCCGCCTTCTTGCGATCTCCAGGGTTCGGGTGGTGTTCTTCGGACCGGGCTTCTCGAAATAGACCGTCTCAACGAACATGTCTGACATAGACACCTTCCTTGCTGCTATCGTTCTCCTACGACTGATGGTCAGGGCCGGACAAGCGGCCCAAGACAGCCCGAATCGCCCATTAGGGATGCTAGGTAGCTTCGGCCTCGAACTCCCCATCCCCAACCCGGATGTCGAGCCTGTCGCCGGGCGTGACCTGTCCCACTGAGCTCACGAGGGCATGGGTGTCGCGGTTGCGGACAATCGCATATCCCCTGTTCAACGTGCCCTCTGGGCTCAGCCCCATCAGGCGCCCCAGGAGCCCGTCTAGGCGCTCACGGCGCAGGCGAGCCTCGTGTGCCAAGGCGCTCTCGGCGTCGCGTACCAGGTCATCGATGCGCTGGCGAGCCTGCATCACCTGCGTGGCAGGGGACAGGTGCCCCAGTGTCCGAGCGAGGTCGGCGAGCCTCCACCGGCGTTCCTGTATGGTGTCACGCAGTGCACCTGCCAAGAGGGCAGCCCAACTGTCGATCCAGTCCCGGATCTCCGCCTGGTCGGGCACTGCCAGTTCGGCCGCCGCCGACGGTGTGGGAGCGCGCTTGTCGGCGGCAAAGTCAGCGAGTGAGAAATCCGTCTCGTGCCCAACACCGCAGATGACCGGAAGTCGCGAGGAGGCAATGGCCCGTGCCACACGCTCATCGTTGAAAGCCCACAGCTCCTCAAGACTCCCGCCTCCCCGTGAGACAATGATCACATCTACGTCATCTCGTTCGTTGAGCAGATTCAGGGCCTCGACGATCTGTGGCGGCGCAGCATCGCCCTGGACGAGGGTCGGTGACAGCAGGACTCTCGCGAGAGGGAAACGGCGACTCAAGACTTTCACGATGTCGCGCAGCGCCGCGGCCGTGAGAGAGGTGACAACTCCTATGCAGCGAGGGAAGCGAGGGAGCGGGCGCTTCCGCTCTGGCGCGAATAGCCCTTCATCCTCCAGGTGGCTCTTGAGGCGCTGGTACTGGAGAAAGAGATCCCCAACGCCTGCACGGCGAATCTGATCGACATAGAGCTGGTAGACTCCGCGCGCGTCATAGACACTGACCCGCCCGTGGCTCAGGACCTGATCCCCGTCAGCCGGCAGGTAGCCCTGTCGACGGACGTCACTCCGCCACATCACACATTGGATCTGGGCTCCAGCGTCCTTCAAGGTGAAGTAGCAGTGACCGGACGACGCCTGGCTGAAATTGGAGACTTCCCCCTCGAGCCACACGTCGCCAAGCTCTGGATCTCCGTCGATGAGCCGACGGATATAGCCGGTAAGTTGGCTCACCGTATACGGCTCAGAGTAAGTTGAGGAAAAGAGCCCGAGCTGCTCAAACTCCTCGGATGGCATCATATCGGTAGCGATCGCTTCTGGACCAGGACGGTCACCCGGACAACACCTGCCGGACGAACACGAGAATCATCGTGATGCCAATGAGAAGCTGGACGCCGACGGACAGCAAGTAGCCGGTCAACCAGCCACCCACCACCCTGAGCGTCTTGCGCCAGTCTCTACGCTGGTACCACTCGGCCAGGATGAGCCCGGCAAGGGCACCCAGGAACGCCCCGGGCAGCGCACCGAATCCGAAGAAGATAAGACCCAAGGCCGCCCCGACCACGCCCAGGGCAATCCCGGCCAGCAGCGACCAGTTCGACGCGCCGCCGACCTTGGCACCAGCCTGGCTCATCCAGAATTCTGCACTGAAACCGAGCGCCCCCAGCATGGTGAGGCCAACAAAGACGATCGGGGAGATCGCAGTGAAGCCGTCGGCGACCGAATAAACGAGGATCACGAACCAGATGAACACGATATCGGGCAGGATCGGCACGAAGACACCAAGCAGCCCGATGATCATGGCCACCAGTGCAATCCAGAAGGTCCACAAGGGGAGGCCCATCCCGCCCACTCCTGAGAAGACCAAATCGGCCCGGGCGGGGCGACTCGATCACAAACATGGGCCGTGCAGGATTCGAACCCGCGACCCTGGGCTTAAAAGGCCCCTGCTCTACCAACTGAGCTAACGGCCCACGTCCGGCAGTATAACATGTGCAACAAGCATTGTCAACTTCACTGTCTTCGGGAAAATCGATAAACACGGGGAAGAGGTCATCGCAGCGCCGGGAGGGCTCGGTCGGTGATCCAACAGGTTCTTTCCAATAGCCGTTGCCTATGGCGCAGAGGAACAGCACGATGAAGACGGGGATTGCTCCGCGGCAGGGGCCGAAAGTAGAATCCTCCTCTCCGTAAGCTGAGCTGCGTGCCGGCTCTTGAACAGGGCGGTTCAGCTTGCTCCCGCCCGCACGGCCGGAGACCTGTGCGCAGGTAGGTGGCGCCTCCTACCCCAGCAGGATCTTTGCCCTACTGCCATCCTTCAAACTCGGATCCGCACGCCTGAGTCCTGCGATGACGCGTCCGACCAAACCCGATACGAAGTCCTTGATGAACGCCCTGGGAGCCGTCGGCCTTCAGGTGGCAACGTTAGTTACCTGACGGCACGGCAAGGTGGGCTGGGGAGCAAGCTTCACTGGTCCCTGACACTCAGATTGCGGGCGGTTGCCCGAGCATCCGGTCGAGGAAGCGGACAGGGCACGCCGCTGGCACAGCACGGCTAGGCCGTCACCTCTGTTATCGCCTCGATAGCTCTCTCGATAGCCACGTCGTCGATCCCATGATGGGTCACGGCCCGGAAAAGCCCCCCTCCCCGGCTGTTCACCAGCACGCCGCGCTCGGCCAATTCTGCGCCGACCGCCGTCGACGGCCTCGATACACTCTCCGTGATCTCGAAGTACAGGATATTCGTGGCCACTGGAGCAACGTCCACGTCGGGCAGGCCGTCTAGCCCCGCGGCCAAGCGCTTCGCCCTCCTGTGATCCTCGGTCAAACGCTCCGTCATCTGTTCGATGGCCACAACACCTGCAGCCGCGATGATGCCGGCCTGGCGCATTCCGCCTCCCACCACCTTGCGCGCGCGGCGAGCCTCGGAGATGAAGGCGGCACTGCCGCAAACCATGGAACCTACCGGTGCACTAAGCCCCTTGGACAGGCAGAACATGACAGAATCGACAGGTCGCACGAGTTCCCTCACATCGACTCCGAGGGCAGTGGCTGCGTTGAAAATGCGAGCCCCGTCCAGATGGACCTTTAGCCCGTGATCGTGGGCAAGAGTGCCAACCTCGGCCATGTACGCGGCTGAAAGCGGGGTGCCGTTGCACATGTTGTGCGTATTCTCCAGGCAGACCAGCCGCGTGCGAGGGAAGTGGGCATTGTCGGGACGGATCGCGGCCTCGATCTCCTCAAGGTCTAGACTCCCGTCATCACGGTTCGCGATTGGATACGGAGTGATGCCCCCAAGTGCGGCCATCCCACCCTGCTCAAACCGGAACGTGTGGCTCTGATCCCCTAAGATTACCTCGTCACCACGCGTACAGTGAGTGAGCAGGGACACCAGGTTCCCCATGGTACCACTGCACACGAACAGCGCTGCTTCTTTGCCCAGTCGTTCTGCCGCCAATTGCTCCAGCTTGTTGACGGTAGGATCCTCTCCGTAGACATCGTCACCGACCGCGGCGCGATGCATCGCCTCGCGCATCGCTGGCGTCGGCTTGGTCACGGTGTCGCTGCGCAGATCGATCGTTCCCATGCAGGCTCCCTCCGGTACGAGGTAATTCAGACCAGCAGCTAAGTCGCCCTCTCATTATAGTCGCGCCTCCCATCGGGTCAACAGCGCTTCCGTCCTGAACCATGTGCGAACGTGGCTGGAGAGCGCTAGGAGGGAGCCTGGGGGGTTTCCCGGGAGGCACCACAATGAGAGATCCCATCTGAACGTCGCAGGATCAAGCTTGACCTGTGACCGCCGTCATCTATAATCCGCATTGAGTCCGCCCCCAACGTCGGACACCCGCTCACACTCGCCGGCCCGCGGACGAACGGACCGCGAACCGACTTTCGCGAACACCGAGGGGCAGGGTCAGCCCTAGAGACAGGTCACCTGCCGCGCGGAGCAGGCGATAAAGACGCGGGCGCCTGACCCAAGGACCGTTTTCTGCAAGAGCACATTGGCCTGCAACACCACCCGCGATATCGAAGACCGGAGCAGTGAGAAACAAGGAGCCCCTGCGTGCAAGTGATTCTGACCCACGAGAACGCAGATTTTGATGCCATCGCGAGCCTGCTGGGAGCCAGCAAGCTGTTCCCAGCGGCTCTTCCGGTGCTGCCTCGCCGTGTGAATCGGAACGGAAGCGCTTTCCTCCAGCTTTACGGTGCCGAGATGCCGTTCACACACCCCGACGATCTACCGCGCGGCAAGATCGACAAGGCCGTCCTGGTCGACACGCAGAGCCTCACCACACTGAAGGGCATGACATCGGATCTGCAGGTCGAGATCATCGATCATCATAAGCTAGACCGCAGTCTGCCTGCCAACTGGTCGTACTCTGGCGAGACCATAGGTTCCACGACGACCCTCCTCAGCGAGGAGATTTCAGCTCGTTTCCTGAAACTCACCGATCTCGAGGCAACCCTCTTGTTGCTGGGAATCTACGAAGATACGGGTTCATTGTCTTATCAATCGACCACCGTGCGAGACGTGCGAGCCGCGGCCTGGCTGATGGAGCAGGGAGCACGACTGGAGCTGGTGAACGAGTTTCTACACCATCCCCTGGAGCCGGAGCAGCGGGAGCTCTACGAGCGTCTCCTGGAGGGCAGTGATTCCTACGACATTGATGGGCACACGATTGTGGTTGCCACACAGAGGGCACCGGACTTCACGGAAAGCCTGTCGACGCTGGCCCACAAACTGCGCGACCTCCTCGAACCCTCGGCATTGTTCATGGTTGTCGCGCTGGATGGGCGCATTCAGCTTGTAGCCCGCAGTACGACCGACGATATCGACGTCTCCACCGTGGCAAAGCACTTCGGTGGCGGGGGGCATGCTCGTGCAGCGGCTGCGCTAATCCACGACCGTGAGTTGGAGGGCGTGCGCAAAGAGCTTCTTGAGATGCTTCCGAACATAGTACAACCAGCCGTCACCGTTGCAGACGTGATGTCACTCGGTGTCCAGGTGCTCACGCCAGCGGATACGGTTGCCGACGCGGCTGGGCAAATGCGTCGCACGGGACACGAGGGCTACCCAGTCGTGGAGGATGACCGAGTCGTCGGCCTTGTCACCCGTCGAGCCGTCGATCGCGCCCAGCAGTTCGAGATGAGCCATGTATCCGTAAGTCAGGTGATGGAAGCGGGCAACGTGACGACGAAGCCCTCGGATTCGGTCGAGTACCTTCAGCAGCTCATGATCGAGAGTGGATGGGGGCAGATTCCAGTCGTCGACACCGGGCAAGTGGTCGGAGTGGTGACGCGCACTGACCTCATCAGGTTGTGG
>JASFVD010000024.1:0-12271 GCA_050050015.1 Anaerolineae bacterium
CATAGGCGGTCGCCCCTGTGAACCGGCATCCTCCCCTTGCAGTCAAAGACCGGGCCCTGTGCGCGGCATTGAGGCCGAAGGAGGTATCGTTGAGCTGCGTGACAATCGATTCTCAAGCCTCTCTGCGTGGGCTGGACACGACGGCGAGCCGAGCTGCGGCATCCATACATCTGGCACGTCCAGGGCCTACATAGAGCGGAATACGATAACCTCGCTGTCGCCAGCATCATCGTTGATCCCAGATGGAAACCTAAGAGGTCTCAGTCCTCAATCTTTCGCCTGTCCTCCTCCGCCGGTCACGGTTGTCGGCATCGGATCAGCTGGCGACGGTGCACTAACCGTGACAGGCAACGCTCTGAACGCTTTGAGCGCGGCTGGCTTTGGCGAGGCGGCCGGCATTCTGGTGACGTCAACCGAGGATGCCGCAGTGATGGCCAACTCGGTTCGCAATCTAGCAGGGGGCTGGAGGCCAGCTGTTGGCATTGACATCGTCAACGCGCATACCGTGGACATTGACGGGAACGTCGTTGGTGACATCTACGGCGAGGACGCCGGGGTCTATTCCACCCTCCTTGTTCCCACAGAGGCAGGGGACACTGTGGGGATCCGGCTCGCTTCGGTCACCTCAGCCACGGTGACAAGCAACGCAGTCTGGTCGCTGGAAGGCGGTCGGGGGACAGATGAGACAGTCCTGCCCAGCGACGGAGGACACGCTACCGCGCTGCAGATCTCAAGTAGCACTGCCAGAGTTGGTAACAACACGCTGTACGGGACAGTTGCCGGCCATGGTGGCGAGCCAGACGGGTTGCCTGGGATCGCGGTGGGTATGCAGCTGCAGGAGGGCGCCCAGACTTGGGCCGCCAACAATGTATTGGTCCATCATGGAGTCGGGGTCTCTACAGCCGTCACCGCCTCGACCACATTGGACTACAATGACGTCTGGGACAACGGGACCAACTACTTACGAACCGATCCAGGCGTGCACGACCTGTCTCTGGACCCATGGCTCCTCGACCCGGCCAGCGGCGATGTCCATTTGGCGACTGATTCTCCCCTAATCGACGCTGGTTATGGTCCAGGGGCAGACGGTCAAGACTTTGAACAGGAACCCCGATGCGTTGATGGCGACGACGACGGCACGGCAACGGTCGACATCGGTGCAGACGAGTACTGGCCCGGTCTGCGAGGTTCCCAGAAACAGGTGAGCCCGCCGGTGGCGGTCCCGGGTGAAGTTCTGAGTTACAGGCTGACCCTCGTGAATCCGAGCGCGCTCTACGACCGACCTGGTGTGGTGCTCACTGACACACTTCCCGCCTCGCTGCCGTATGTGGACGACACACTCTGGGCATCAGGCGGTTCATATGGACATACCGACAGCGTGATCACCTGGACCGGCACAGTGTCGGCGAGCCACACGGTCACCCTCACGTTCGACGCCCGACTCGCCAGCGAGCTTCCCGGGCCAAAGGCGATCGTGAACAGCGCGAATGTAGATGATGGCATCGGTGTACCGCAGACGCTAAGGGCTGTTGCCCTCGTCAATCCGTTGAGAGCCTACCTGCCCGTGGTGGTTCAGCAGTACCCGTGAGGGGTATGCACCCACGAGGGGTTGACGGACCGCCAGGGCGGCGTGTCCCCGGTTCCGTAGCATCTGGGCGTAGTTCTTGGGGCTGGGTGGCTCGCGGGCATCCGGTCGTGGTAGCGGTGATGGAGGGACTCCCGCCGCTAGGAAGCACAAAGTCCAGCACGCGGGATTGGAGAACCGACTCTACACGTTGACAACAGAGGCAGCAACAAAGCCATGGATGGCAAGTTCAGCCCAACGCGCCGGATGACCACCACCAGCGCACTGGTGCTCCTCCGTGATCGAACCCGCGCCAAGAGGCTGGTCCTCCAGCAACACACAGAGACTAAGGCCTTCCCCGGCGATCCGAGGCCGGCGCGCCAGAACCACGCACAGTGCAGCGAGCTTCTCCATCTTGTGAGCCGAGCCCCATGAAGGAAGACATCTAGGCAGCACGAAGGGCGCACAGCAGCCTCTGTGCTAAGTTTGAGCCAGCATCCAGGACCACTCGTCACCGTACACCCGACGAAGATCCTGTAGCACCCCAACCCGCGGGCTCCACCCAGTCGGACGCCCTCGCCGGAGCCCAGAGGGCTAGGGAACCAACACTGCAGGACGGGTCGCGGCCGTTCTCTTGCGAACGGGAGATGGTGGCGACGTAGCGAACATGAAGGCCAGTTGATGAGACGGATCGCAGAGAAACCATACTTGAAGAGGATGAACGTCCTGGTCCGCGTGGCTGCGGCGTTGATCGCAGCGCTGCCTGGCTGCGCCGTTAGGGAGCGGCAGCCAGTCGAGCAAGCGCCAGGAGTCCAGGAGACGGCGGTCCCTGGCCCCCTCATCGACTCCTTCACCGCCGATGCCGTGAAGCTCAACAACGGCCGTGGCAGGATCGCGTTCGCGTGGCAGACCACGGGGGCCGACTCGGTCGGCCTCCGGTTCCTCACGCGTCAGCGGTTCTTCCCCAGTTGGGCCAACCTGCCGCCGGACGGCACGCAGGTCTTTGAGGGTGAGACGCTGTATCCCGACCCGGACGCGACGCTGTTCGCCTACGCCCCAGAGGGGAGGACGGCTCAGGAGCACCTGGAGGTCGACTGGAGGTGCCGCCACCCGTACTTCTTCACCTCCGAGATCGAGACAAACTGCCCGGTTCCCTACGACGCGGCCCGGGTATGCGCGTGCCCGCGTCACGCAGCGATCCTCACGCCGGCGGCAGAGCAGCCCTTCGGGCGTGGTCGCATGATCTGGCTGCACGGCTCGGGCAACGAGCGCCCCTATCCCGACACCATCGTCGTCCTGTATCACGAGGTGATCCATGATGGCGCGACCAGCTTCCGTCTGGCGGAGATCTACGAGGACACCTGGACGCCAGACCGGCCGGATCGCGACCCTGACGTCACACCGCCGGCCGGACGCTTCCAGCCAATCCGGGGCTTCGGCAAGGTGTGGCGCGAGCACGAGGGCGTGCGCCGAAGCCTGGGCTGGGCCACTGCGGCCGGGACAGAGTTTGGGGGAGCTTGGCAGTCCCTGGAGAGCGATTCTCTAGGCGGACGGGACGTCTTCCTCCGGACCATGGAGGGCCGCACCGTCCTGTGATATACTTCTATCGTAGGCAATAAAAGTCGCCCCTTTCTTTTGCAGTAAGTTCTATCGTTAGCGATAGAATCATCCAGAAGACGGCCCCGGGAGATGTAGCAGCATCGCCCAGGGCCTGGCCCCACCACCGACCGAGGCGGTAGTGAATAGCACAGGCGCGAACGCACGGAGCGCTCCGCCGCACGGCAGCACTTCATCAGCCTGTGCAGGATGCTCGGGCATCCGCCGCCGTGCGTGGTGCTGGCGCCGGTTCATCATCAAGTACAAGCCGGGTTGAACCAGGCTGGGCGGCCGAGCGGGGCTCGACGAGCAAGCCGAGCACCTGCGCTTCGGCAGGCAAGCGCAGAGAGAAGGCAATAAGCAGTCCAACCGCTAGACCGGATCCGGTTATGAGAGACAAGAGCACCTTGCTCGCCCCATCTGCCTTCTTCTGCATGCGTTGATCCTCCTGGAGATCGTGCAGAAAAGTGCTGCAAAGGTGTCGGGCCCCGCAAGACGACCAGTGATTGTCCGATATCCCATCAACTGCTCACCCACGTTGAGGTCGTGGGAAAGATCTGAGAGACACCATCGAGCTAGTCTGGCGTATCTAGCGACTGAGATCGGTCGGAGAGGCTGCGGCCTTTCGACAATCAGGATGGCCGCCAGTCCATCACAAGTCAGCTCACTTGTCCACTGCAGAGGGACCTTCGTCAAGGGACTGGATGGCCGAGCCTCCATCTTCGCGCATGTGTCCAAGAGCAGCCCGATGCACCATCTGCCGGTACGTCTGGGGTGACAGCTTCATCGGAGACGAGCTGCCCGATGGCCGCACACCGAGGGCGGCTGGGCCGCCCGACCGTCCGAACTGTACGCGAGCCGCCGCCCGTCGGAGTGACGCACGCGGAGAATCGCCCACCACAATCGAGGGCGAGCCCCCAACGTGTGATAGAGAGACAACAAAAACGCCAGGCAATGCGAGATTGCCTGGCGCCTTATGTCCGAACCTGACAGGGCCGTCGAGACTAGCCGAACCTCTCGGTGAGAATCTCCTTCAGCGTTGGACGTCCGATGACTTGAAGCTCGTACCGCACGCGATCCAAGGGATGTCGGACGTCGACGACCCGCCGCAGGTCGATGGGCGTCGCTCCGAGAACCAGGTCGCAGTCGACCGCGTTGATGGTCTCCTCCAGCTCCGCCACCTGCTCGGCGCCGTAGCCCATGGCCGGTAGCAGATGCCCCATGTGGGGATACTTCTCGAAGGTCTTGGCTATGCTCCCGACAGCGTAAGGCCGCGGATCGACCAGTTCCGCGGCGCCGAAGCGGCGAGCTGCGACGACGCCCGCCCCGTACGGCATCCCACCGTGCGTCAGCGTTGGGCCGTCCTCAATGACCATTACCCGCTTCCCTCGGATCGCGTCAGGATCGGAAACGAAGATAGGAGAGGCTCCCTCGACGACCGTGGCGTCGGGATTCACGGCGTAGACGTCGTCGCGCACCCGCGCAACCCCCTCCGAGCCCGCCGTGTCAACCTTGTTGATCAGCACCACGTCCGCCATCCAAAGGTTCGCCTCACCAGGGTGGTAGCGAAGGCCGTGATCCGGACGGTGCGGATCGGCCACGACGATATGCAGATCAGGCCGGTAAAGCGGCAGATCGTTGTTTCCGCCGTCCCAGACGATGATCTCGGCCTCCTCCTCCGCCCGGCGAAGGATAGGCTCATAGTCCACGCCGGCGTAGACGACGAGACCGCGGTCGATGTGCGGCTCGTACTCCTCACGCTCCTCGATGGTGCAGTTGTGACGATCGAGGTCCTCATAACTCGCAAATCGCTGGACGGCCTGGGCGGCAAGGTCGCCGTAAGGCATGGGATGGCGGATGACAACCACCTGCTTGCCCATCTCCTGGAGGACGTCACAGACACGCCGCGTCGTCTGGCTTTTGCCGCTCCCCGTGCGCACGGCGCAGATGCTCACCAGCGGCTTGTCACTCTCCAACATCGTGGTGTTGGCGCCCATCAAACGGAAGTCGGCTCCGGCGGCCAGCACTTGCGACGCCTTGTGCATCACGTACTCGTGGGACACGTCGGAGTAGGCAAAGACGACCTGGTCAATACCCTTCTTACGAATCAGTTCCGTCAGGCGGTCCTCCGGATAGATGGGTATGCCCTGCGGATACACATCGCCGGCCAACTCGGGCGGGTAGCGCCGCCCTTCAATGTTGGGGATCTGCGCCGCAGTAAAAGCGACCACCTCGTAGTCAGCGTGGTCGCGAAAGTAGGCATTGTAGTTGTGGAAGTCGCGCCCGGCGGCTCCCATAATGATCACACGCTGCCGTCTCATTGAACGGTACCTTTCTCCACTACTCGTTCTCCATATCCTCCCCGCTGTCGTCGCTCACGGCCGACCAGACCAGCGAAGGCACAATCCAGACCAAGAGACCCATCAAGACCATCGGCACGCCGCTGCCCGGACCGAAGGGCATCGAGCGTCCATGATTCATCAAGGCGTGTACGCCCGTAGCACAGAAGAGCGTCGAGCAACACAGACTCATCACCGAGACAACGAGCGTGCCGCCGTCCGACGGCTGCCTCTCCACGAAGATCTTCCTCACACGAACAGAACTTGGATCATCACGCGAGGCGGGCCAACAGGATGCCCAGCTCGTATAGGAGCAGGAAGGGGCCCATGACGAGGAGCATGTTCACGGGGTCCGTCGTCGGCGTGATCACCGCGGCTCCGGCGGCCGCTCCGATGACGACCACCCGACGGGCCTTGGCGAATCCTCGTGGCGTCGCCACGCCCAGCTTGGCCAGGAAGAACATGACGAGGGGCGTCTCGAAGACCAGGCCGGCCCAGAGCAGAATGGTGCTCACAAAGGAGATGTAGCGGTTGATCGAATAGCGCTGCTCAACGATCCCGGCGAGAAAGCCCCGCAGGAAAGGCATCGCAGCGGGAATGAGCACCAACGCCGCAAAGACTACGCCCGCGGCGAAGCTGATGGCAGCGATCGGCGCGCCCAAGAAGATGTACCGCCTCTCGCGAGGCTCAAGGCCAGGAGCCACAAAACGGAAAAGCTGATACACAATGACGGGCATGGCGATGACAGCGCCCACGACGATCGCAACCTTGAAGTAGACCCCCACCGACTCTGTCGGGGCAATGGCGATGGGCGTCTGTTCTCCCAACGGGGCCACGAGCAACTTCAGCACCCGGGGCGCAAAAAAGGTGCCCGCGGCCACGCCGACGGCGAGGGCAATGACCGATATCATCAGCCGATTGCGGAGCTCCTCCAAGTGCTCCAGAATCGACATCCGTGCTTGCTGACTCATCCTTCCTCCCCGCCCTCCGGCTCCGATTCCGTCTGCGGAGAACCGGCAAGCACGTCCTGCATGTCCTGCTGCACCTTACGGAGGTCCACGCCCGCCTGACCTGCCTCGTCCTCAGCGGCGTGAATCTCGGCCTGGAGCGCTGTGGTGAACTCGCGGGAAAGATCCCGCAGCTGCCGCGAGAACCGTCCCAGGTCGCGCGCAATCTCCACCATCCTCTTGGGGCCAGCGACGAGAATGGCAACGATTAGGACGAGAACGAGTTCCCAGGGGCCAACGTTCAAGAAATCCACGACAAAGTCCTCTCAGCGCTCACTGCTGCTGAGCAGCCTCGGCAATCGCGTCCTTACGGTCTGCCAGACTTCCGAGCACACCGTTCACAAACCGCGGGGCACTGTCGGACCCAAAGTCTTTGGCCAGCTCGACGGCCTCATTTATCGCCACCTTCACAGGCGTACTCCCGTCCACAGCGAACTCGAAGATGGCCATCCGGAGGATGTTGCGATCGATGTAGGCCATCTGCTCCAGCGGCCACTCTGGCGCGTGCTCGTGAATGAAGCCGTCAAGCACGTCTTGATGATCGAGCACGCCCGTCACCAGATGACGCGTGAAGTCTGCACAGGAAGCGGGGAGAGTGTCGTCCGAAAGACGCTGGTGGAGCACGACGGCAGGGGCGTGCGATGCGCAGTCAATCTCGTATAGGGCCTGGAGCGCAAGTACGCGCGCTCGATGCCGGCCCTTCACCAGGGGCAGTTCCAGATCACCGCTCACGCCGCATCACGCGAAAGACACGTCCTCGATGTGTACGTCGACCGCTTGCACGTCGACGCCCACCATCTCCCGCAAGGCTCGCGTGACCTCCGACCTAATCTTGCGCCCGACGTCGAGCATGTTGACATCCGGATCCGTCATCACGAAGAGCTCCACGTAGACCTTGTCGTCGTCGACGACTTCCAGCCTGACGCCACCGGCCTGAAGGAGGCCTCCCATCCCCGGTGGGGCAGCCAAACGAGCCACACCCGGTACGGCCAATGCCGTGAGGCGAGCTGTCGTGGCCAGCACCCCCTGAGCAATGCTGATCTTTCCCAGTTCTGCCTGTGTCTCCATTCGCCCTCCTCGCGCCAGTCGACGTGCCCGATGGCCTATCCCTGCATAGCCAGGCCACCGTCGACGGTCAGCACCTCTCCAGTGATGAAGGAGGCCCGATCCGAGGCCAAGAACGCCACCGCGTAGGCAATCTCCGCGGGTTGGCCCATACGTCCCAAGGGCGTTGCCTCCTTGGCCTGTTCCTTCAAGTCACCCGACAGATCACTCGTCAGATCCGTGAGGACGAAGCCAGGAGCGACCGCATTCACCGTGATGTTTCGGCTACCTAGCTCCTTGGCCAGACTCTTTGTGAAGCCGATCATGCCGGCTTTCGAGGCGGCGTAGTTCGTCTGCCCTCCCTGTCCGACGATGCCGGAAACCGAGCTGATGTTGACGATCCTGCCGGATCGTTGACGCATCATGGGACGGGCAGCAGCCTTGCAGCAGTTGAAGACGCCCTTTAGATTCGTCTCCAACACAAGATCCCAGTCCTTCTCGCTCATCAGCATGAGCAGCTGATCCCGAGTCGTGCCAGCGTTGTTGACTAGTATATCGATGCGGTCGAATGTGTCAATTGCCGCCTTGACCAACCTCTTCGCCTGATCGAGGTCGCGGACGTCAGCTTGGACAGCGATGGCCTCGCCACCGTCCCTCTCAATGGCCTCTACCACCTCGTTTGCAGCATCCGCGCTGCTGTTGTAGTTGACCACGACCTTGGCCCCGCGGCGGGCCAGCTCCAGCGCGATGGCGCGACCGATGCCGCGCGAGCTCCCGGTCACGACCGCCACCTTATCCTGTAGAATCACAGTCATCCTCCATGGCACATTGGCTCAAACGAATTCACACCCGAGCGACGACGAGTCATCCGGGCGGCGAGGCGTTCGCACGAAGGCTCGTCAGCGCCTCTTCGGTGGTTATCCGCTCCGCTGATCGATCGATCCGGCGCAGAAGATTGGTCAAGACGTTCTTAGGCCCTACCTCGACGAAGCATTCGACACCCTGAGACAGCGCCCATTCCATCGACTCAGTCCAGCGCACGGGGCAGGTGAGCTGTTGTGCGAGTGCCTCGCGAATGTCGTCCGGAGCTGACAGCGGGCGGGCAATGGCGTTGGCAATGATGGGAACCTTGGGCTCTCGCAGCGGCGTCTCATCCAGGCGCTGCCTGAACACCTCGGCCGCCTCGGCCATGAGCGGCGAATGGGCAGCGATGCTGACGGCCAGGCGTATGGCGCGCTTGGCTCCGCGCTCCTGAGCTGCCACCATGGCCAGCTTCAGCGCCGTCGTCGCGCCGGAGATGACGATCTGTCCAGGGCAGTTGTCATTCGCCACGCCGACGTAGGCCCCGGTCTTCTCCCGGACCTCGGCGCATACGTCCTCCAGCTCCTCCCGTCCCAGCCCCAGCACCGCGGCCATCCCGCCTGGATTCCGCTCGCCCGCCTCCTTCATGAGGCGCCCGCGCTCCCGCACCAGGTTCAGTCCGGCCTCAAACGAAAGGGCGCCAGAGGCTACAAGCGCGCTGAGCTCCCCCATGCTGTGGCCCGCCACGTACGCCGGGGCCTCAAGCCCGTTGCCCTCCAGCACGCGTAGCGCCGCTACGCTGGCGGCCAGGATGGCCGGCTGGGTGTTCACCGTGTCGTTAAGCGCCTCGGCAGGACCGTCATAGCAGAGCTCAGACAAAAGAACGCCCAGGACACGATCAGCCTGGGCAAACACATCGCGGGCAGAGGGGTAATTGTCGGCCAGATCGTACCCCATCCCTACGTATTGAGAGCCCTGTCCTGGAAACAGATAGGCGCACCTACGTGCCAATGGCTCCCCCGCTAGACTGTTAACAACGTGCGTGCTCGCGCATCGCGCCACGCAGCGCTACTCCTCTTCGATCTCAAGCACCTGTTCGCCGCGATACGTACCGCAGTTCATGCACACGTGGTGGGGACGCTTCGGCTCACCACACCACTCACACGTGGTCAAATGATGCGGCTTTATCTTCCACTGGCTACTCCGCTTGCGACCTCGCGACTTCGAAATCCTGACCTTTGGAACAGCACCCATTGCGTATCAACTCTCCTTTTCGGCTTCAAAGACTCACACTGCGCGCCGCGTATTATAGAGCCCCCGACTCGACATGTCAAGGTTTCGTCGTCTCCTCGTTGGGCACGGCCTCCCCTTGAGACTGGGATTCGGACTCCGCGGGCCGCGGAGATGATCCGGCCTCACGCCGCGCCTGCCTGGTCTCGACGGCGCGAATGCCGTTCTCAATGACGGTCAGCGCTCGCTTCAGATCCTGCTCCAGGTCGCAGAGGACGTCGAAGGCATACTCGTCCGCCCCGGCCACAATCTTCCGGGCCTCCCGGCGTGCCCGCTCGCGAATCTCCGCCGCCTCATCCTCTGCCGTTCGGGCCACGCTGTGACTCGCAGCCAACTCTGCCGCCTCCTGCCGCGCAAGCTCGATGATGCGCTCGGCCTCCTCCGTTGCCTGTGCCTTCGTCCGCTCCTTCTCTCTCAGGATCCGTTCGGCTTTTCGCATCTCGTCGGGGATGGAAATCCGCATCTGATCCAAGAGGGGCCAGAGCCTCTCCTCGTCAACAACCCGCTGGTCGGTGAACGGAAGTCGCCAGCCCTCCTTTATGATCTCCTCCAGGCGGTCAATCAGATGCAGGATGTCCATGGTAGCCTCCGTTATCTCTAGTCGCGCAGCGAGACGACCGGAACCGGCTCGTGATTCTGGTCGCGCCTGCGACGTCTGGCCTCCAGCGCGCGAGCGACGTGCGGAGGGACCATACCGCCCACGTCGCCGGACAGCAGGGCGACCTCCTTCACGATACTCGAGCTGAGGAAGGCATGGACCTGGCGCGTCATCAAACAGACAAACTCAATCTCGGGAGCGAGCTGACGGTTGGTGAGAGCCATCTGATACTCCAGCTCGAAGTCAGAAATCACGCGCAGCCCGCGCACGATGGCTGTGGCACCGATCTCTCGAGCGAAATCTACGGTCAGACCACCGTAAGGCTCGACGCGGACGTTAGGAAGATCATGAAGAGCCTCTTGCGCCAATTTCACTCGCTCCTCGACAGTGAACATGAGATCCTTGGCCGGCCGATCGTAGACCGCGACCACGAGGGCCTCAAAGAGCCTTGACGCTCGCGTAGCGATGTCGATGTGGCCATAGTGTACTGGATCGAATGTCCCAGGGTAGAGAGCTGTTTCAATCAACTGATTTCGCCTCCGTCTTGTTGTAGTCGTGCCACGCGCCGCGCCAGCAACCGATGAGCCGGATCAGCCAGCTCCCGGTCGGTCTTGAAGAACCGTCGAGCGGCCTCTCGAGCCCGCTCCACCAATCTCAAGTCCGCGACGTCGGCCAACTCCATCGCCAGTACGGCCTCAGAAAGCCCGGATTGACGTGTCCCCAGGAACTCACCCGGCCCCCGCATCTCCAGATCCTTGCGGGCCAGCTCGAAGCCGTCGTTCGTCGCCTCCACCGCTTGCAGACGCTCCTGCGCTTGCTCAGAGGCGGAATCTGCGACCAACAGGCAGTACGAAGCATGCTCTCCACGGCCAACACGCCCCCTGAACTGATGTAGCTGCGCAAGGCCGAAGCGATCTGCACCTTCGATCAGCATCACCGTAGCGTTGGGAACGTCGATGCCAACCTCTATCACGGAAGTCGCCACGAGCACGTCGAGCTCTCCGCGGGCGAATGCCGCCATCGTGGTTTCTTTCTCCTCGCCCGTCATGCGTCCATGCACCAGCCCCACCTCCAGGTCCGGGAAGATGCGCTCCCTCAGCCGCTCATACTCCTGAACCGCCGCCTTGGCCTCCACGTTGTCCGACTCCTCGACAAGAGGGCAGATGATGAACGCCTGCCGGCCCTTCTCCACCTCACTGCGCACGAAGCCGTAGGCCCGGCCGCGCCCGGTCGGCAAGATCGACCGCGTAACCACGGGCTCTCTGCCCGGCGGCATCTCGTCGATCACCGAGACATCGAGATGGCCCCACACGGTCAGCTGAAGAGAACGCGGTATCGGCGTGGCCGTCATCACCAACAGGTGGGGATTATAGCCCTTCTGCCGCAGAGCTCCACGCTGGCGCACCCCAAAGCGGTGCTGCTCGTCGACCACAGCCAAGGCTAGCTGATCGAAGACCACACCTTCCTGGATGAGCGCGTGGGTGCCCACGACCACGTCGATGCTTCCATCCTTCAATCCACTGTAGACGTCCTCCCGGTCCTGGCCAGTCACGCTTCCTGTGAGAAGAGCAACACTCAGGTTCCCATCCAGGGTCTCCCGGAGCAGATTGCCGATGGTGTGATAATGTTGCTCAGCCAAGATCTCGGTGGGAGCCATCAGCGCCGCCTGAGCCCCCGTGGAGGCGGCCAGCGCCATCGCGGCAGTTGCCACCACCGTCTTTCCGGAGCCAACGTCCCCTTGCAGCAGGCGTGTCATAGGCCGATCCGAACGCAGATCGTCAACAATCTGCTGCAGCGAGCGCTCCTGGGCAGGCGTCAGATCGTACGACAGTCCCTCAACGAAGGTCTCCAGAACGTCGTCCCGAACCGGGACAGACTGACCAGGCTCCGACCGCCACTCGTACCGGTACTTGAGCAGCGCAGCTTGAAGCACGAACAGCTCGTCGAACGCCAGTCGCCGGCGCGCTCGTCTCAGCAACTGGTGGTTGCTGGGGAAATGGGCCTGGAGAATGGCGGTCTCCAGGTCGAGCAA
>JASFVD010000025.1:0-12268 GCA_050050015.1 Anaerolineae bacterium
TTCTCTCAAGCGATTATCTGGAGCAACCCACGCTTCCGGTCTTTCGAATCACGCCGGAGGTTGCCGACGACATTCTGGCGCGCGATGGTCTCGATGTCGCGACGACTGACGGGAAGATAGGCGACTCGACCGGCAGCGGCTCCTACTGGCTGGCACACGAGCTTCAATCGCGCGTCCGCATGCGGCTGGAGCTTGGGCAACCCGAATCCCTAGCAACTTACAATGTGATGGGCTTGATCAGCGGCTCTGATGCGGCGCTGGACGATGAACTTGTGATCGTATCGTGCCACTATGACGGCCTGGGTCAGAGACCTAATGGCACCGTTCTGCCAGGCGCCAACGAGAACGCGAGCGGGGTTGCTGTGATGCTGGAGATTGTGCGTCAGTGGCATGAGCAGGAGTTCCAACCGCGGCGCAGCGTGCTGTTCGCGGCCTGGGCTGGTGGAGAACTCCCGTACTCTGGCGCTCATATCTTTCGAGATCAGAGCACCTTTCTGTCCCAGTATGAGATTTCCAGTGTCTTCCACCTGGATCGACTGGGCGGGGAGGACGGCGGGGGTCTGGTGGCGCGGCAGATGGGAGGGCGCGATGAGCTCTACGACGTCCTGTCTACCAGTGCGGCAAGGCTTGGGGTGGAAGTGTCCGACGGCCCTGCGCTTCTACGTCACTCTTACCAGGGATTCATTGTCGGAGAGCGTGATGACCCCCACGTGGCGCTTTACGGTTCCATGGTCATCACGTGGGGGGACCCTCAGCCAGGACTCGAGGCCGACACGCTAGAACACATCGATCGCCGACACTTGAGCCAAGCTGCCGAAGCTGTGAATCTGACGCTGATCAAGGTTGTGCACGAACCGAGGTACTGATGCGTGGTCCGTGGTGGTCTATTCCCGCGCTGAACTGAACGTGGCCGAGAATGTGGATGATGATGCCTGGGACGGGACTGAAGCCGGCGGTGTCTGGTTCCCATCGTCTATCGATTTCGGAAGTCCTTGGCGGCCTGACATATAGAGTTTCACCCGCGACGCTAGATGAGTCAAGAGGGTAGCATGAATCGCCGCAATCTGATCATTCTGGTTCTCATCCCAGTCCTCATCGCGGTGGTCACTGGGGGCTATCTGTACCAGCGATCACGGCGGTCCCCGGTGCCGGAAGCCAGTGACCAGTCGGCACGGAGCGAGACCCGGCGAGTATCACTTCCCACCATCACCAGTGAGGCTGCTCAGGATAATGACTCGGCGACCACCACAGCCGGTGATGAGGCGGAGATTTGGGACGAAGTCGTTGGACCGCCGATACCTGCTGCCAACATCGCTGGTCTGGCCCGTGTCTTTGACGAGGAACAAGCGATGGGCCACATCGCTTTTCTCGCCAGTGACGAACTCAAGGGCCGGCAGGCCGGCACCTCCGGGGGCCGCGCTGCAGCGGACTACATTGGGGAGCGATTTGCAGCATATGGGCTGGAGCCGGCAGGGATAGACAGTACGTACTATCAGACTTTCACTGTCCCTTATGGGCGCATCATTGACCTCCCCGTGCTTGAGGTGACGCCGCCTGGCGAGGGGAGGCCCATCCAACCATATAGCTACCGCAGTGACTACCGCGCGCTCACCGGCGGTTACGTCGGCGCGGGTGAGGGAAAAGGCCCCGTCGTCTGGCTGAACGAGTGTCTCCATGATGACTATAGCGGGCTCAACATGGTCGACAAGATCGTGCTCTGCCGCCGTACCGATGATCCCGCCGTCTATCGCGAGGCCATTGAGCATCAGGTGGAGGGGCTATTGCTCCTCGATCGAGAGCACGAGGAAGGTGAGCTCTTCCACCGTGGTGGCTATCGCGAGACCTCCTGGGTACCCGAGACGATCCCGGCGTATCTGATCTCGGAGAGCGTGGGGCGGGATCTCCTTGTCGGCACCGATTTCAGCTTGGATGATCTGAGCCTGCTTTTCTCTGCTACACCGCTCTCTGCCACGGTTCGCATGGCGGTGACCACCGAGGAGCAGGAAGCTGCCACAGCCCGGAACGTTCTTGGGCTTCTCCCAGGGTTAGACTCGGATCACGCCCAGGAGGTGCTGGTGGTCGGCGCCCACTATGATCACTTGGGCCTCGAACCGGACGGGGCGATCATGAACGGCGCCAATGACAACGCGTCCGGCGTCGCGACGCTGCTTGAGATCGCCCGGGGATGGCAGGCTGAGGGCTTTCGCCCTGCTCGTAGCGTCCTCTTCGCTGCTTGGGATGGTGAGGAGGAGGGACTGCGCGGGTCGCGCCACTATGTCGGGCATCCCACGCAATCGCTCACTCGGACGGTGGCGATGCTAAATCTGGACATGGTGGGAGGGGGCGAGACACTCCAGATCGACGGTCAGGGTCTAGTCGCTCGGAGCCTTCAAGTCGCTGCCGAGACGTACGGTGTGACGTACACGTCGACCTTTCACGGGCGCAGTGATCACGTGCCTTTCCTCGAGGCGGGCGTGCCGGCAGCGATGCTCATATGGTGGCCGGACGATACATACCACAGCCCCGGTGACGAGGTCGCCGTCATCGATCCAGGAAAGCTGAAGAGCGCGGGGGTTGTGTCTGGGCATGCGTTGGCTGCTCTGGCGGAGGGTGAGGTCGAGTTGAGGCAGGCCGTTGCTCGTCTGGAGGCGTCCATCGCCGCGGGCGATCGGACAGCATTCCTGGCGCTCCTTGATCCTGTGGCACTGGCTCCCTCGAAGAGTTCGGCGTATCCTGGCAGGTCTGCGCTGGAGGCTTGGTTTGACGAGCTGCGCTCCCAGAACCTTCAGGATGTTAGCATAGAGCCAACTGAGGTGCGCATCCGCGATGGGGAAGCCGACGTGGGCGTTGAATTCAGATTCGTGTGGGCGGACGGCGATCGTGAAGCCTCACGCGTGTCCAGTGACGTGAGGTTTGGAGAGCGAGGGGGGGGGTGGCGATTTGGGGGCTACGCGCTTGAGACGATCCAGGGCGACCTTCTGACAGTGCGGCAGTTTCCTAGGGTCACCGCGGACGCGGATGATCTGCTCTTGACGACAGAGGCTGCATATGTGTCGCTGAGCGCCAGACTGGGAACCGAGCCTATCTCCGGGACGAGGATCATCTACTATCCTGATGGTAAGACGCTCCGTGTTATCGCCCATCCGGCTACTGGAGCCTCATCGGGGTGGAAGGTGCCATCGGACAGACTAGCCGAGGTTGCCATGGACGTGAGCCCATCGCAGTCCATCACGCCAGCGCTGGTCAGCCTGATTCTCAATCAGGTCGGCCTGCCACCAGGAGAGGGAGCGTGGCTGCGAGAGGGACTTGCCGTTCACTATGGGACCGACGATGCAGCAAGGCAGTATCTTCCCGCCCTCTCTGCCAGCGAGGTAACCACGCACCTGCTCGATCTCCCCGCACTCGGTCGACTTCGCACCGGAAAGGCTCTGGCATTGAGGGCTCATGCGTGGAGCGCTACTGACTACTTGCTCGACCGATACGGGACCGAAGGGCTGCGCGCACTCTGTGCAGCTTGGGGGGACACGGTTGACGGAAGAGCTGCCTTCACCCAGGCGCTGGGCGTGTCCGTAGCTGAATTCGAGACCGCCTGGCGTAGCGATGTCTTGGCGCCGTTGCGCGCTGCCTCGCGGGAGATCGGCGTTGCCCTGCAGAGCCGCGCGGGGTTCGTGCTGGATGCAGACCGAGCTGGCTATCTCTCGACCGTTACGATCTCAGATCCTGTGCTCCGCGCAGAGGAACGTCACTGGTTCGACTTGGTCACTCGCCAGGACGTGCTTACCCATTCGCTTGACGGTGAGGTTGTCGCTTGGAGGCCAGATCCCGGCGAGGCGATCGTGGCGCTGCATTCAACGACTGTCATCAGCGGTGGGCGATCTCACGACTTAGCGTACGATGCTCGCTTCACACGGGAAGGTGGAAGTTGGAGGTACGCAGGTCTCATCTGGAACGAACTCGTCGGTGAACACGTCGTTCTCAAGTATCAGGCGCTCGGCGATGAGCAAGCCCGAGCTGTGCTGGCGCAGGCCGATGCCGCCCACAGTCACGTCGTGGAGGACCTGGGCCCCCCGCCGGAGCTTCCTGAGGTAGTCGAGGCCTACGCGGACGAGGACCTCCTTGAAGCGTCGATGGGGTTCCCGCCCCCTGGAGACGGCCGACGTCTGCCTGCAGCGGGACGGGCGATCAAGGTGTGGGTCGAGCCTGGTGCCTCGCAGCCGTCCGTTGCCGCAACTGTTGCCCGGGAGTCGACGTATCGCTTACTGTACGCGCAAGGGATAGAGACAGCCTGGATTCTTGAAGGCGTGTCCGCCTTCGAGGCTGATGCCTTTCGAATGCTTGGTAGTCACCGTGCCAGCGCTGAGCGGCAGACGGCGCTTCGCGATGCAATGGGGGACCGAGAGATCCTGGACTGGGAGGACCTCTACTCCTTCGATCAGCTTTCGGGAGAGGAGCTGAAGCTGGCACGAGCGCAGTCGTGGTCCCTTGTGGCGAGCATTGTGGAAGAGTATGGCATGGAGGGTCTGCGTCGATTCCTCGTTCAGACGGCCAGGAGTGCAGACGTATCTTCCAGTCTTGAAACGGCTCTGAATGTGGACTGGCAGACGCTGCTGGACGTATGGTGGGAGGATGTCCGCACGTTCGGTGCGCCTGCTGAGCTGACATCGCTGGCCACCAACTTTGACGTCGACGAGGCTCTGCAACACATCAACGAGCTGGCTAGTCCTCGGTTCCAGGGGCGGCGGGCTGGCAGCCCAGGAGCGGAGAGAGCGGCGACCTACATCGCGGAGCAGTTCGCTGAAGCGGCCTTGGAACCCATGGGCGACCCCCTCACTTACACCGGCGCCGTAGATGAGGGGAATGGGCTGCCCCTGGCGAATGCCTACTTGCAGCGTTTCCCCATCTCGTACACTCACCTACTAACCATGCCCTCTCTGGCGTGGGTGGACGTCAGGAGCGGCGAGGAGTGGGTGTGCGACTACCGTCAGGATTTCATCGGGGCGGTCGGTTCGGGCTCTGCGGAAGGACAACTGGTCTGGTTGTCCTCGAGTGATCTGGAGGGGCTCCACTTCGATGGCGCCGTGGTCCTGGCACGGGACAGGGCCGACCGCCAGGAAAGCGCCACGGAGCTGGCGATGCACGGCGCTGGTGCCCTCGTTGTCGTCACGGACAGTAGCGCAGATGAGCTGCGCACCGTTAGGGACTACCGCGACGGAGGCGAATCACCCGACACAATCCCAGTTCTTGAGATCACAGAAGAGGCTTTTGATGCTCTGCTGCGTCAGGCCGGTGTGACGCAACATGCGCTGGCCACAGCGAAGCGAACCCTGCCCATCGCGGTGAAGGCGCGAATCAACTTGCCGCGATCCCCGATGACCACAGCGCGCACGGCCAACGTGCTTGGTTTGCTGCCGGGGACCGATCCCGAGCTTGCCCAAGAGGTGCTGGTGATAGGTGCTCACTATGATCACGTGGGTCAGCTTCCCGGAGGGGACTACTTTCCTGGTGCCAATCAGAACGCATCGGGCGTTGCTGCGCTGCTGGAGCTCGTCCGCGTTTGGCGAGAGAGGAGCTTTGAGCCGTCGCGAAGCGTCTTGCTGGCCGCCTGGGGAGCGGAGGAGCGCTCCAGTGCAGGAGTGAGATACTATTTGAGGGACCCAGTCGTGCCGCTCACTCGAACGGCTGCTGTGATCTCGCTGGACAGCATAGCCGACGGAGAGGGGTTTCGCCTCTGGTTCCGTGCTGATGGGGACACAGATCTGCCGCTCACACACCGCCTCGAGGCCAGTGCGACTCAACTTGGGCGAGAGGCATGGCGCCGAGGCGCCACAGACGAAGGATGGCACGAACTCTTCAGCCGCGAGGGGATTCCGACTGTGAAGCTCATCTGGGCCGAGGCAGAGGGTCTGGCCTACCGCCTAACAGACACACCGGACAGGATCAACCGCGAGCGTCTGGCCAACAGCGGAGAAATCCTGACGATGGGCGCTGCGTGGCTCTCGATGCCCTAGTGCGCGTGGAACGCAGTGGATAGGGCCGAGAAGGCGAACCTCGAGGAGGGCGCTGCGCGCCCCAGGACAGTCGACGAGGAACGCCTGGGCTGACCGCAAAGCTAGCTGCGCAGAGAAACCGCCTCAACCAACGATGTCGAGGCGGATCCTGTGAGCGCCCCCGGGGCGATTCGAACGCCCAGCCTGCGGATTCGAAGTCCGACGCTCTGTCCAGTTGAGCTACGGGGGCGTAATAGTATGAAAGCCGGACTTTGATCCGGCTTTCCGTGGGTGAGTGACGGGACTCGAACCCGCAATCGCCTGGGCCACAACCAGGTGCCTTAACCAATTAGGCCACACCCACCAAGACGAAGAAATTCTACCATAGATTGTATCGGGAAGCAAGCAAGCGCTGTGCGGGCGTGTGTTCGTGGTCTCAGGATCGCACACCCGCCGCCCTGTGAGGGCTACAAAGACGCCACAGCGTGCCTACTGCCGCGCTACTGGCTACTCTTGTCGGCGACGACGAGCATGACAGAGGTGTTGCCTACCGGTTCCCACAGGATGCGATGTGACAGTACACTCCCTCCAAGCCAGGAGGCGACCAGGTCTGAGGACGGTGGATTCTGTCCAGTGACCTGGTAGAGCCAGGTCAAGAGGCTGGAGACGAGACCTTCACCCTCAAAACGAGGGCCCCCTGCGACAATGAGGCGGCCTCCCGGTGCCAAGGTGCGCGTTACCTCGGCCACGGTGCGCGGGTCGACGATGAATTCGGCGGGGAGGGCAGCCACCACGGAGTCGAAGCCGCCGCTGGAGAACGGCAGAGCCTGTGCCTGTGCTCGCACAAGAGGAACAGTGACGTCCGCTCGACCCAACCGACGCTGTGCCTGACGTCCCATGTTGGGCGAGAGATCGAGCCCCACGGGTGCAACGCCACGCCGGGCCAGTGCGACGAGGAGATGCCCGGGTCCATGTCCGAGTTCCAGCACCCGCTTGCCTTTGAGGTGGGAAAGGGTGGCGCGTCCCCATGATATCCACTTGCCGCCGGAAACCAGCCAGGCCACGAGGTCGTAGCTCCAGGCTAGTTCGTTGTAGAGCAATCGGAAGAAGAGGCGCAAGAAGGCGTACCACACGTCTGGCGCTGTCTCCACTACAAACCCAAACCCCGTCGCGGAGGCAGCGACGGGGCGGCAGGCGCTGGAGTGCAAACGGTGGACCTTGATCTACCGTCGTTGAGCAACAGGTCCAGGCCTTTGAAGCTCGATCTAACTCTACTGGGCAATCACGCTCCCGGTCAGCTTCAAGCCACCGAGTCTAGCTCGAGCGGTAGGCGAAACCGTGAATCTACGTTCGGGAGTCTGGAGCGCTAACGGGAACGCGCGGTTCTGCACCTTCCCCTTCAGGCTTGACCCAGGCAGCCAACTCCACAGTGAGCCTGTCGAAGAAGCTGTTGGCTGGCATATCACCGTTGCCGTACTCGACCTCCACGACGTGTGCTCGTAGGCGGAGCATCTTCGTCTCCAGGACCACGTCCCTACCTTCTTCGACCAGTATCGGCTCGCCCTTTGGCGCAAGCTTGGTCCGAAGGGCTTCGTCGTTGAAGGCATAGGGCGACATGAGCACCTTGGTTACGGTGCGGATGTCGTTCTTGTCGAAGAGCCAGGCCTCCAGGGCGGTCACCCTGTCGGAATCGCCCGTGCCGATGACCTCCGAAATACCGACACCGCACTCGCCCATAAACTCGCCCGTCTCGAGTTCGATGCTGAAGGAGGGATCGTATCGCGTGTCGCCGTGAACGTACGTGGTGACGAACTGAGCATTCGGTGGCTGTCCCTCCCAAGAGACCTGCTCAGCACGTGCGGCTTCCCTCGTGGTCTTCCGCCGTGGAGTGCCGCGAGCCTCGACAGGTTCTTCGCGTGTCTCGATCAGGCGGGCGTAGAGGTAGAGCCCCCCTCCGACCAGGGCGACCACGAGCAGTCCAATCCCACATACGAGGGTCACTGGTCGGAGGCTGGCACTCAAGTCTACGGCCTCTTCCTCTTGAAATCCGGCAGCTGTGGCTTCTAGGTCGCGAGCGAGCTTGCGAACGTTAAGGGCCAGCTGCCCATCCTGGGCCTGTTCGACTTGCTGAAGCGTCTGAGCGAGCTGTCCTTCCTCCCAGAATTCGGCCCCCAGCTTCTCACGCGCAGCGGCTAGGTCTTGGGATTCGGCATAGTCCTCCGCCACAGCGAGGACATATGTGTGCTGGAAATCGGAGCGCAACTCGGCTGGTGTGGCGTTTGTCCACTCTACGGGCCACAATCCCCATCCGACGGCGAGACCAAGAAGCAGACCGATGACGATCCCAGCGACTGCGGCTACCGGGACCATGCGCTGTTGAATGAACTGCCAGATCAAGTCCATCTTCACCCTCCCCCTGGCCTCTGTGAATTGCGCGGAGAACATGCAAAGCAGGCCATCGGACAAGCCGCTTTGGTGCACAACAATTTTATCACACAGTCGACCACGCGACAAATACAGCACGCAGCGCAGTCGAGCGAGGACGGCTTGGTCGGGTCTCTTGCCTAGGCTGCCGGCTCCTCGACTGGCTGCGGCAGATCAGCTATCTCGAACTCCTCTTCGCAGTCCTGGCACTTCACCCACGCGTTTCGCACCTCCGTCAGCAGGCCTCCGCATTCAGGGCACGGCTGCGGAACGGGGCGCTTCCAGACAGCGAAGTCACACGACTCGGGGTCGTCAGAATCGTAGTTGGAGCAGCCATAGAATGTGCGCCCTCGACGAGTCTTCCTTTCCACGAGATCCCCCCCGCAGGCCGGACACGTCGCGCCTGTCTTGACCAGGATTGGTTTGCTGAACCGGCAATCCGGGAAGTTGCTGCAGCCGATGAATTTACCATACCGACCATAGCGATAGACGAGTGGATTGCCACACTCCGGACACATCTCGCCGGTAGGCTGATTATTGATGTCGACTTCGGGCATGCGGTCTCGCGCGTCGGAGAGCGTATCGGCAAACGAGTCGTAGAAGTTCGTCAATATTGGCACCCACTCTTGCTCGCCGCTGGCGATGAGATCGAGGTCTTCCTCCATTTGGGCCGTAAAATGGAGGTCGACGTAGTCGGGGAAGTACTCGACCAGCAGATCGTTGACGATCATCCCTATCTCGGTGGCGTAGAGTAGCTTACCTCGTCGCTCCACGTAATTCCGCTCCTGTATCTTGGACAGAATCGGAGAGTACGTGCTGGGACGCCCGATGCCGTATTCTTCCAGGTCGCGCACGAGGCTCGCCTCGCTGTAACGCGGAGGGGCTTTGGTAAAGTGCTGATCGGGCAGCAGTTGCAGCATGTTCAGCACCTCGTCGACCGTCAGTGGCGGAATCTCCTCTCTCTTGCGTTCCTCCAAGGCGTCCTCGTCCATCTCCTCCTCGTAGACCATGAGGAAGCCAGGGAAACGCAACGTGGAGCCGCTAGCACGGAAGAGGTGAGGGCGCTCCCTTCCATCTTCCAAGGGCCCGGCCAAGATCTCTGCAGCGACGGTGTCGTAGACCGCCCGCGCCATCTGACTGGCGACAAACCGGCGCCAGATCAGCTCGTACAGGTGGTACTGGCTGCGATTGAGGACTTCTCGCAGGGAGGCAGGTGTGCGAAAGACGCTAGTGGGACGGATGGCTTCGTGGGCTTCCTGAGCGGCTTTCGACTTCGTCTTGTAGTGTGGTGGCTGAGGAGGGACATACTTCTCTCCATACTCGTCGACGATGTACTGACGTGCGTCCGTCTGTGCTTGCTCGGCCACGTTCGTGCTGTCTGTCCGCATATACGTGATCAAGCCAATCGGGCCGTCGCCCAGATCAATGCCCTCGTACAGTTGTTGTGCGACGGCCATCGTGCGGCGGGTCGTGTACCCAAGCTTGTAGGAGGCCTGCTGTTGCATTGTGCTGGTCGTGAAGGGGGCGTACGGGCTACGTCGGCGCTGTCCCTCCTTGACATCAGTTACTGAGTAAGTGGAGTGCCTCAGGTCATCCACGATGGACTGAACGGCTTCTTGGCTTTGGAGGTCAACTTCCTCCCCGCGAATGCGGTGAAGCTTGGCGATGAAGCTGGCCGGATAGTCCGGGTCCGGCTCCTGCTTGGCCAGTTCAGCCTCCAAGGACCAGTACTCGCGGGGCACGAACCCTTCAATTTCCCGCTCTCGATCCACGACCAAACGGAGGGCGACGGATTGGACGCGCCCGGCTGATAGCCCGCGACGTCCCAACTTGTCGCGCAGCAGGGGGCTAATCGTGTAGCCCACGATGCGGTCCAGGATACGGCGTGCCTGCTGGGCGTCCACCCGCCGCATGTCGATTTCGCGCGGATGCGAGAAGGCTCGTTCGATGGCCTCATCGGTGATCTCGTGGAACTCGACGCGGTGCACCGGGCGCCAGCGAATGGCGGAGTCGAGTACCTCGAGAAGGTGCCAGGAAATCGCCTCTCCCTCACGGTCCGGATCGGTCGCCAGATAGAGCTCTGATGATTCCTTAACTGCGTCCTTCAGTTCCCGCACCACGTCCTTCCGCTTAGCAGGGACAACGTAATGGGGGCGAAACTCGTCGTCGATGTCGACCCCCATTCGGTTGGAGGGTAGGTCACGCACGTGGCCGACCGAGGCGCGGACGTTGTACCTGTCGCCAAGAAATCGATTCACCGTGCGTGCCTTGGCTGGCGACTCGACGATGACAAGGCCGGGCTGTTTCTCTCGCCTGGCTCGAGCCTTGGACATGACGGTATGCTCATCTGGGTCCAAGCCCTCGTGGGCGGGCGTACTTCCCATGCGGAACAGCTTCGTGCCGCACTCCGGGCATATCCCTTTGGTTGCCGGTGCTCCTGCATTCGTGAACACCGGCTCGGCGTTCTTCATCTCACGTTTGGTCTTGCACTTCAGGCAATAAGCTTTCATAGGCAGAACCTCAACAACGACTACAGCCGAAAACGATGTCAGCCTCAACCCAATGAGACCCTCTTGGAACTTGTGTTCCATAAGAGGGCCTCAGCCGTCTGCATCAATACGGTGTGGCGAGTCTACAAGAACGCGTCCATCTCCTCGCGCTCCAGGCGATGAACCAAGTCACGGACTTCCTGTTCGCGTTCCATCGGACACACGAGCAGGGCGTCGCCAGCATCGACGATCACCATATTCTCCACTCCAATGGTAGCGACCAGTCGATCGCCGGCGAAGATCATTGAGCCCTGCGTATCGATGCCAACGTGCTGACCGACCACGACGTTTCCTTCGTTGTCCTCCTCTCCCATGTCGATCAACAACTCCGCAAGACTACCCCAGCTCCCCACGTCGGACCACCCGATATTAACGGGGATCACGGCGACGTCACTTGCTCCCTCCATGACCCCGTAGTCGATGGCTTGCCTATTCACCTGGGGCCAGATCCGCTCCAAAGTCGGCTTGTAGCCGCGCGTCCCGAGTACGCTCTCCACCTCTGCGAGTTTGACGTAGAAGTCTGGCATCTGTCTCTGGAACTCCTCGATAATCCGATCCACCCTCCAGATGAACATGCCGCTGTTCCAGGTGAAGCCGCCACCTTCGATCATACGCAGGGCAGTCTCTTGATCTGGTTTCTCGGTGAAGCGCTCGACACGGAAGACGCCGAACCCGGCCACGTTGCGCAGCTTCTCGCCCTGCTCGATGTAGCCGTAGCCCGCCGACGGAGAGGAGGGCTCTATGCCAAGCGTCACGAGGTGACCCTCCCGTGCCACGTCTGCTGCAGCGTCAAGCACGCTGCGGAAGCGCTCAACCTCGGCGATGAAGTGATCTGCGGTCAACACGGCCATGACGGCGTCCGGATCCTCCCGATGCAGATGAATGGCCCCCAGCCCGATGGCTGGCGCCGTCCCTCGCCCCACTGGCTCAGCGATGAAGTTCTTCGCCGGCAGTTCCGGGGCTTGACCAACGAGATCATCCGTGTGCTCTCTACCCGCCACGACGAAGATCTGTTCTGGCTGAAAGAGGGGCGCGACGCGATCAACCGTGTGCTCAAACATCGTTCGACCCCCGACGAGCTTGAGCGACTGCTTGGAACGATCGCGGCGGCTGACGGGCCACAGCCTTGTGCCGGTCCCGCCGGCCATAATCAGTGCATAGAATGCCATTAAGGTTTTCCTCCTGAGCGACGTCCTGATCTGATGCCAGATGAGTCGGACGAGGAGTGCCCTACAAGTTGTGGCATCACCCTGGCCTCCTGACTCTCACTCCACAACGTACTCAACATCTCGTTCACGCGCGACGACG
>JASFVD010000026.1:0-12058 GCA_050050015.1 Anaerolineae bacterium
GTCCTGGGCAAGCTCCAGATTGTGTCCCTCGTTGCCAAGCAGGCTGCGGAAGAGCTGAAGATCCTCCGCGGTGTCCAGGTCGGCAGTATAGGATGCCTTCAACTCCGAGCGGACGACCCCCTGTATCTCCTTGCTCAGTTCCCGAAATCCCGTGTACCCGAGCTCTTGAGCAAAGCGGACGACCGTCGCGGCATCCACGCCCAGCCGATCGGCCAGCTCCGTGGCCGTCATAAAAGCAGCGTCCAGCTGGTTCTGCAGCATGAAATCTGCAAGTTTGCGGAAGCTGGGCGTCAAGTCGTCGTACTTCTCCTGTATCCTCTCACGAAACATCCTCAGATCTCCTTCTGGGCTCTGGATCTAGGGAACTCCAAGACCCGATTGCACCCCTCTCGTGGCTAAAGAGCACACCTGATGTGCACAGTTTCTCCGGAAGCACAACGTCGGTCTCTGACGTGACAGAGAGGCGGAACAGCATCCCGGCCCCTCATAGATTGCATCCATTCTACCACAAGTACGGTTAAATTGCCAACACAACGCAACGTTCCTTCTGCAAAGAAGCAGTCACAGACGCGGCACACTGTCCATATTGCCAACCCCGTGTTTAACAGCCTGGATAACGAAGATCAACGCAGGTCTCTGCCGAATGGTGGCGCGAGGCGTGCCGCACCCTTCCCGTCGATAGGTGGTTGACATGGCCTTTCCGCGTGCTATAATCCTCTCGCCGTGGCGAACACTGCAGACGGTGGGACTCGATTGGGATGCTGGCGTCGCCGGATGACACTCTGGGCCCCTGTCGTGGGGGTGACGCTGCTGGCAGGAGCGCTCCGGTTCATCAGCCTGGGTGACCTCCCTCCAGGGTTCTATCGCGATGAAGCTTTCAACGGCCTGGACGCCCTCGGGATCCTGGACGGCACCTTTCCCATCTATTTCGCAGCTAATCACGGTCGTGAGCCACTCTTTATCTACCTCGTCGCCGCCACCATCGGAGCACTTGGGAGAACCCCCGGCGCGGTTCGTCTCGCGGCTGCCGTATGCGGCACGCTGACAGTTCCGGCCACGTACGCAATGGCCCGGGCTTGGTTTGATAGAGGGACAGCGCTGCTGAGTGCCGTCATACTTGCGACGACTGTCTGGCACGTACAGCTCAGCAGGATCGGCTTCCGGGCCGTGACGCTGCCACTCGCGACCGCGTGCTTACTCTGGTCAGCAGGCCACGCGTGTCACTCGCGCCGCAGGAGAGCATGGTTGTTGACGGGGATTCTATACGGAATGTGCTTCTACGCGTACGTGGCCGCTCGTTTCACGCCCGTTGCCCTGCTTGGCCTGATTGCCTACGTCGTGTTCACGGGCCAGGGGGATCGCCTATGGCCTTCTGCGATCTACTTTGGGCTAGGAGCGCTAATGACTCTGGTCCCGCTCGGCGCCTACACAGTCTCCCATTGGGACGCAGTGATGGGGCGCCCAGGCCAGGTCTCAATCCTTAACCCGACGGTTCATCACGGTGATCTGTGGGGCACATTGGGACGAAACCTGGTTCGGACCCTGGGCATGTTCTTCGTTCGCGGTGACTCCATACCACGCCACAACATCCCTGGACGTCCGGTCTTCACTCCGCTCTTGGGAGCAGCGATGGTCATTGGGGCCTTGCAAGCCGCCGATCGTGCTCGAAGACATGTCGGCGCGGCTCTCATCCTGATCTGGGTTGCGACGATGCTAGTCCCAACATGGGCAGCCGCCGACGCCCCCCATTTCCTCCGGTCCGTGGGCGTCCTACCACCGCTGGTCGTGCTCCCAGCCTTGGGGTTGACTGCTGTCTGGGAGCTCGCCGCACGCCGAGAGCGACAGGCGTGGGGCTCCATCCTGCTCGTCGTCGTTCTGGCTCTCAGTCTGGGGGCCACGGTGCGGGACTACTTCTTCCGGTACGGGAGCAGCACTGAGACCATGTACGCCTTCGAGTCCGCAGCCACCGAGTTGGCCGCGCGCGTCAACCGCTTCACGGGCCTCGGCTGGGACGGACATGGTATGGCGGTCTCGAACCGATCCCTGAATCACGAGCGACGCGCCTATGCGGATGTCCGACTGTGGCAGGCGTGGAAAGGGCTGTCATTCCTCGTCCCGGAACAAGAAACTCTAATCAAGTTCGATCCAGAAGCCATGCCATCGTTGTCGGCCGCGCGCCAGACGTTGCTCGTCCTCTGGCCCTATGGGGATTTGCGCTCCCACCTTGAAGCCCTTCCCCATCCGGTGCAAATCGAGGTCCACGTTGGCCCGCTGACGCGTGGGGATCTGGAGAAGGAGGCGTACCCGGCTTACGCATCTTACACGTTTGAGCCGCTGGGCGAGAAGCCCGCCGCGCCTATCGCCCGCTTCGGCGACTCAATCGAACTCACCGACTTCACGGTTGAGACAGAAGGACACGTGCAAGAAGTGCGCCTGATGTGGAGGGCGCGAGACCCTATCGATGAAGACTACACGGCCTTCGTCTATCTCTGCCGCGCCCGATGCGCGGAGGATAGCGTAGTAGCCCAGCACGACGAGCAGCCAGGCGAGGGGTACTACCCCACACGCCTGTGGTTTCCAGGTGACGTGATCGTGGACGCCCACACGTTCGAGCTGCCGCGAGGCGAGCCAATCCCCTCGAGCGTGGCGGTCGGACTCTATTCCTGGCCCTCGATCGAGCGCTTGCCTGTCACCAGTCCCTCGGGAACCCCCGTCGGAGACAAGTTGATCCTGCCCACAGGTGACCAAGGTCATGACCCGGACTGATCGGGTACTTGCCTTAGCCATCTTCGCCGTTGCATCGTCCGTCTACTTCGCGACTGCATCGGGGATCACGTGCAGCAATGACGGGAGTCACTACGCTCTGGCGCGTGCCATAGCAGAGCAAGGCCGGTTCACCATCGAGAGCTACGACGAGTATGCCGAAGGAAATGACATCGCCATTCGCGACGGAGAGCTTTTCAGCGATCGACCTCCTGGCACGGCCTTGATAGGGAGCGCTTTCTACAAGGTCGGAGCCTGGCTGCCGAATCCCCTCGCCCAGCTGGAGTCGCGCCACGATGCCGGGAACTCACGCCTTCTCTACGCGATGCTGGTTCCAGTGTGGACTGGAGCGGGAGCCGTACTGCTCCTGTACCTGTTCCTTCGCGAGGTTGGCATCTCTGTGTTCAGCGCCTTGACCACGAGCGTGATACTGGCATTGGGCACAACGCACTGGAAGTACAGCAGCGTCCTGTTCTCGCACGCGCCGTCAGCCTTTCTGGTCATGCTGTCGGTCTACCTGGTCGTCCGGGCAGCTCGCTCATCCACGGTACGCTGGACCCTCACGGGAGCACTGGGATTCATTGTTGGTTATGCCGTGCTCGTCGAATACTCCAACGCCCTGGTCGTTGTGGCCGTCGCCCTTTATCTGTTTCTCACCGTGAAGTCATCCCGGTCCAAGAGCTGGCTACCGCCAATGGCGAGCTTCATCGCCGGTGGCTTGTTGCCGGCAGTGTTTCTGGGCCGCTACAACACGCTCAACTTCGGCGGACCCTTCACCCTCTCCTATGACTATGCAGTCAACTACCCGTGGTCCGGACAGTTCCGCGAGACCTTCAGTTTCCCGCTAATTCGGGGGCTTCGCGCCATGCTAGTCTTTGGCGAAGGCGGAGGATGGTGCGATCCGACATGCTACAACCAAGGGCTGTTCCTCCTTTCGCCGGTGCTCATTCTGTCGATCCTTGGTGTTGGGTCGTACGTCCGGCGAGCCAAGCACGAGTCGATTCTGACCTTGGGCCTCTTCATCGTCTACCTTGGGCTGTTCGCGAAGCACCGCACCTCCCACGGATTCACCACCGATGGACGCTATCTCACACCTTTCCTGGCCCTGTGGTCCATTCCCCTGGCGTTCTACGTGGATGAGGTCGTGTCGTGGACGGCACGGCCGGCTTGGCAGGCTCTGGCCTACCTGCTGCTGTACGGCACGTTCTTCCTCTCCGTCCGCAACATCTTCCTGCACATCGGCTTCTCATACAACTACGACTTGGATCTCGGTCAACTCAACAGTATGGTGGCAAGCCCAAGCAACTGGTCTTACCTCCTCAGTCACGTGTTCCGCAACGCCGAGAACCTGCCCCTGCTCTGGCTGATAGAGACATTTGTCTTCGCGCTCGGGCTTGGGGTGTGGTGGGCGAGGTGGCGCTTGACCACCCGCCAATAGGGCTTACTTTGTGCTTCTGGTCAAATGTGCTAACATTACGGCCCAATCGTCATCGGCTGGGCCGTCACACCCAAGTGACCGTGACCGCCCGCCGCTGCACAACCGTCAAGCGAATCAGGTCGGACGTTTCCCGGACAAGTCATTGATCTAGGAGGCCAAAGTGGCTAAGAACGGCATGCGCCCTTTGCTGAGGGGGATTATGGTCTTGAACATCCTCGCCACCGTCATAGTTAGTGCGTCTCCCCACGACGTCCAGGCGCAACAAGAGAACCTGCTTCGGAATGCGGGTTTTGAGCAGGGCTGGTACGACGTGAGCGGGACTCAGCAAGCTCCCAATGAGTGGAAGATGCACTGGACAGAGGGCGAGGTTATGGGGGACGCCAACAACGTCACCGCCCGGCCGGAAAGCCGTGTCCTCCCGAGGCAGCAGGTTCCCCCGGATGAGCATAGTCTCTTCTTCTGGGACGGCGACTACACCCTCAAGATGTTCTGGGCCAAGGCTCCTATCCACGTCGGCATTTCGCAGGACGTGACGGGACTGGAGCCCGGACGGGAATATCGCCTCGTGGTGCCCACGTACGTAGACACGTTCAACTGGGAAGAGGGCAAAGTGCCTCCAAGTGATCCCTTCGCGGCTCAGGTTCGTCTTGGCGCAGGACCAACAGGGGTCGACTGGCGGGACGAGGGGGCCATCAACTTCAGCAATTGGGCAAATGCGTCGAACACGTCTCCCTTCTACCTGGCGCGCACCACGCTGCAGTTCACATTTGTGGCCACGGCCCCGGAGATGTCCATCTTTGTCGAGTTCACCTCGAAATGGGGACTTGACAACAACGGCGTCTTCTGGGACGCTCTGAGGCTGGAGCCACTCGGCATGGCGCAGCCACCAACGTCTACACCACCTCCGCCCCCCCCCACGGCGACGCCTGGCCCATCACCGACCCCAATGCCAACCTCGACACCACGTCCTGACGGATCGATCGTGCACGTTGTTCAGAGTGGCGATACACTTACGTCTATCGCTCTTCGATACGGTGTGTCTGTTGAGGATCTTCTGGAGCTCAACGCCGGCTCGATTGGCGCCAACAACCTTATCCGCACCGGGCAGGAGCTGGTCATCTCGGTCCCGACCGTGGCTCCGACGTCGACGCCCCTACCCGAGCCTCCAACGGCTACCCCGCAGCCCGAGGCTTCTCCGTCACCGACGCCAGAGGAAGAGGGAGCTTCGATCTGTGTGCTCGCCTTTCACGATCGCAACGGGGACACGGTGCGAGATCCCGACAACGAGGAATTGCTGCCCAATGTGGAGTTCACGCTAGCCAATGCGTCTGGCGTCGTGGCCGAGTACACGTCAGATGGGGTCAGTGAGCCTTACTGCTTCAGTGACTTGGCCGCTGGCTCCTATCGCGTGGTCCAACAGGCACCCGCAGGCTACGAGACCACCGGCTTGCCTGAGCAGAACGTAGCCCTGGCAGAAGGAACAAGCTTCGACCTCCAATTTGGCAACGCCAGAAGCACGGGAGAGGAGAGCCCAGAGGCCACCAGCGAGCCGGCTCCATCGTCCGACGAGCAGACGCCTGGTGGCGGCGGCAGCGACCTTTTCGGAGGCGTCCTGACCACCGTCGCACGAGTTGCGGGTATTCTAGTCCTCGTACTGGCCGGGGCCATCGCCCTCCTCTTCTTCCTCGGTAGGCGGCGGCAAGGCTAGGGGCCACGTTGAGTTCGCCTTAGCCCGGAGGCAGACTCACATATGAAGAGGGCTTCAGGGAGCGTCGCCTGGGAACAGATCATCCCCCCGGCGACGCTCTTGCTTGTATCACTGCTCGCTGCCAGCCGACTCTGGGGACCTGGCTTGCTGAACACGCGCGGTGGTGGAGACAGCCCTTTCCTCCTGCTTCGGACACATCAGCTTGTGGCCAATCTGCGCGCCGGCGTGTTTCCGGCTCGGTGGATGCCCGACGCGGCCTTCGGGTTGGGCTACCCGTTCTTCAGCTACTATGCATCGCTGCCGTATTACTGCGCCGCCGGTTTCGACATCCTGGGGTTGGATATTCTCAGTGCGATCAAGCTAACCCAGACTCTCTTCCTCGCGGCGGCCGCCTTGTCGATGTACGGCTGGGCTCAGCGCATCCTTCACAGCCGGGCCGGGGGATGGCTGGCTGCCGCTGCATACACGTCGGCGCCGTTCCACGTGGCCAACCTATACGTGCGCGGCGACTCCCTCTCGGAGTTCGCAGCCTTCGCCTCCTACCCTCTCGTACTCTGGGGGTTGGATCGGTTGGCCTCCCGGCCATCCATCCGGCAGGCCGTGATCCCGACTCTCGCTTACGCTGGCCTCGTCGTCACTCACAATGTCTCGGCGCTCATCTTCTCGCCCTTCGTGCTTCTGTATGTCCTTTTTCAGATCCGGCCAGCGAGGCACCTCGCGCCACATCGTGCACTCCGAGAACCCGTTTCTCGCCCGTTGCTCCTACTGCTTCCGCTGCTGGCAGGACTGTTGCTGTCTGCCTGGTTTTGGCTCCCGGCCCTGGCAGAGACCTCGTACGTGCAGCTGACGGCTCAGACGACAGGCTACTTCTTCTATGGCAACCACTTCCGGGGAGCCGATCTCGTACAGCGAGGCCTCCTGTTTGACTACGCGACTGGCCGGGATGCCGGCTCGCCTTTCGCGATGGGCCTGATCCAAGCCTTGCTGACACTAACCGGGGCCGTCGCACTGTGCCTCATCTGGTTTCGAAGGCGAGGCGTGTCGCGGCCCGGGAAGCCTCAGGGGTTCACCCTCGGTGGTCAGGCGAAGCGCGTCAACCTGACAACGCTGAGCTTTGCCTTCGTGGGGCTCCTCCTCAGCAGCTGGCTGATCACGCCTCTTTCCCGCCCGCTTTGGGAGCACGTGCCTCTCCTGCCCCTGGTCCAGTTCCCGTGGCGGTTCCTCTCCATTCAGGCCCTCTGCGCCGCCCTACTGACCGGGGCCATCATCGTCCCGATCAGGGCCCGACGGCCCAGACTCGCTGGAGTATCTGCCGTCGCCCTCGGCATCACGATGATGTCTGCGGCACTACTCCCCCTTCAGCCCGACTACCTGCCCATCAGGGCCGAGGAGGTAACCGCCGACCGCCTACAGCTGTATGAGCTTTTCACGGGCAACGTCGGCTCGACCATCCGGTACGAATACCTGCCCAGGTGGGTGAAGCCCCGCCCGTACATAGGGCCGGAGCAGTTGATGCCCGACACCCCGCCGCGTGCCATACCCATCAGTGGTGAACTTCTGAGCGCCAGAAGGCTCGATCGCAAGCCCACAAGCCGAGTTTGGCACGTGGAAACCGGCAGCAAGGGCTCATACATGGCATTCCCCATCTACTATTGGCCCGGCTGGTACGGTCGTGTGGATGGAAAACGAGTGGAGGCAGAGCCGGCCGCCGGTTCAGGATACGTAAGTCTGAATATCCCGCCAGGCCGCCACACGGTCGAGATCCGGCTGGGACGCACGCCCCTGAGGCTCGCCGCTGAGGTCGTGTCGCTCGTGTCCGTCCTGAGCTTGATAGGGCTCGGCCTAGGAGCCTGGGCCCGGAACCGGCGCCGGGCCCCGGAGACGGCGGAGAGCGGACCGAGACTGGCTGCCCGCATCCTAGAGTCAGGAATTGTGTGTGTGCCGTTTCTGGTGCTTCTATCGTTGACGCTGGTCTTTCACCCTCGCGTCTCTGCAGCCAGTAGCCGCGATCTGACCATGGATTTCGAGCGGATGCCGTATCTGCACCACAACCCAGATGGGGTGGGCGCCCTTACGTGGCGACTGACCAGCTATGGCTACGGGGCTCCCGTCACGTCTACCGAGAGGATCACCCATGGGGAAACCCTGCAGGTGACTCTCGAATGGAGCCGAACCGATGGAAAGGCATCCGCCTACCCGACGGACCGGCTCAAGCTTCGCCTGATCTCGCCAGCGGCGGTCCGGAACGAGCACGTACCCGCTGTTGCGGAGGCCGTGATCGAGCCCGACCCACGACAAGCCGCACCCGGCGCGAGGGGCACCTCGGTCGTAACCATGTCCGTTCCTCGGAAGATCGGGCCGGGGATCTACCTGCTCCAGGTGGACGATACCCCCGAGGTCTACCTGCGCCCCGTGTGGATGGCTAGCGATGTCAAGTCCGCCGACCTGCCCTTGCGCGCGGCATTTGCTCAAGGCGCCCTACGGCTGCACGACATCCGAGCCGTCCAGTCCGCGCCAGATCAGCTGCAAGTTGAGCTCGACTGGTCGGCCGTGAGACCTGTAGCCGCTAACTACGGACTGAGTCTAAGCCTGACCGACTCCGCCGGGAATGAGTGGCTTCGCCAAGGTAGCCAGCCAGGGTACGACACGCAGCCAGGCCGTGGCTTCCTGCCCACCAGCCTATGGCCTCTCCACCGGGTCATCCACGATCGCCACAGCCCCAGCCTGGAAGCCGGAGTGCCTCCGGGCGACTCCTATTCCCTAACCGTGGATCTCTATCGGGTGGCAACCTGGGAAAGCGTCGGCCAGCACACCGTCGCGGTCGCACTGGAACGAACCATGGAGCGGCCTGACGCGCCAGCGTTGGCCCAGTTCGGCCAGGAGCTGGTGCTCACCCAGGTGGAGACAGCACCATGGGTCTGGCAGGGAGAGATGTTGTCCACGAACGCCTACTGGTCGTCGTTGGAAAAGCCATCAGCGGACTACCGGGTTCAGTGGGAATTGGCGGGATTTGGCGGGAGCATAACGGCTACGAAGCCCCTGGCTCCTGGATCCTCCCCAACGGATTGGCCAGTCGGAGCTTGGGTCGCGGGACGCACGACTCTCACGATCCCTCCCACGACTCCGCCCGGGACCCGCACGCTGACGCTCACGGTCATCGACCCGCGCACGAACACACCAACCGGTTCCTACACGCATCCCACGCCAGTGGAGGTTCGACAGCGCGATCGAGTCTGGGAGGTACCCGAGATGGAGGAGAAGGTAGGCGCACGCTTCGGCGACATGATCGAGCTGGCAGGCTATGATCTGGCCAGAGGCGGAGATAGCCTGAAACTGACGCTCTACTGGCGGTCGCTGACGACGCCAGACCGCCACTACATGTTCTTCGTGCACCTGGCTGACCCGCAGACGGGAGAACCTGTGTCCCAGGTTGATTCGATGCCCAGAGAATTCACGTACCCAACCGGTCAGTGGGCACCAGAGGAAGTCGTCTCAGACATCGTGCAGCTCTCGACGGAGGACGTTGCACCCGGGCGCTACGATCTGGCAATCGGGTGGTACGACCCGGATACGGAAGTGCGGCTCCAGGCAATGGACGGCGATGGTGCGCCTCTGCCAGATGACCGTCTAGTCCTGCCCAACGGTGTCACCGTTCGCTAGGCCGTCGATCAGGAGGCGCACCGTCGGCTCCCTTCCCCAGACCGGGCGATGATGCGCCGCCGATCAGGATCTAGCGCAGCCATCTTGACATCAACCCCTCTATCGTGCCATCCTCTTCCATGGCCCGTAGCGCTTCGTTGATCGCCTGCAGCAGCCGCACGCTGTCGCGACGGACGGCACAGGCGTAAGGGACATCAATCACTGGTTCTCCGATGATCACCAGATCGCTGGCTCCATCCATCGCCTGCAGTGCCGAAACGTGGTCAACTAGCGCGATGTCCGTCTCCCCACTCTGAAGCGCGTCCAGGGCTTCAGTCGGGGTCCCGTACTGCACGACCACCAATCCCGACAGTCGACGCGCCCACTCCCGCCCCTGCCGATCGCCCTCCGTCCCCAGGGCGACGGCGAGATTGTGCCCGGCGAGATCTCTGATCGATTCGACAGCCCGTGGTTCGTCCGCCGACACCAGGACAGGCCCCGCGTCGAAATACGAGATCGAATAGGCATAGTCCTCCATCCGGGACGGATCGACAACCAAGGCAGATACGACGACATCGACCCGCTCCGCCGCCAGGGCATCGTAGAGCCCATCGTATGGGAGGTTAGCCACGAACTGGGGCCGCAGGTCCAGTCGGTCAGCTATCTCTCGGGCCAGGTCCACATCGAGACCCTCAGGAGTTCCGTCTGCACCGATGCTCTCAAAAGGGGGGAAACTAGCATCCATGCCCACGCGGAGGGTTCCCATCCTCAGTAGCCGCTCCCACGTGGGATCCGCACGCGACGAACACGCTGCGAAGACAAACATCAGCAGTGTAGCAGCTGCCGTCAGGCGACCCACGTGCGACAAGCCCGACCTCCCTTCTATGTCGTGACCAGGAACGACATGGTACACGGCATCGACCGGACATGCAATCGAGTGCTGTGCGACTCGCTGCGGCGTGCCGACGGTCGTGTCAGCTGCCCTGCTCCAATGCTCCGCTCGGGCGACGGGGCTGCTGGGCGACGGCGAGCAGGGAAGACCGGCACGACTCGGAGGCGCGTCTACACGCAGGGGTTTGCGACGCGGGGAACGACAGCGAGCGTCGGCACCCGACAGCCTGCTTTCGCAGCGCCGGGAGCCATAGCTCGCTTCAGATGTTCTATGACCTCTTGTATGCGCGTGCTAGGTAGCGACTTCCACGCCCAACTCGTGCACTCTGCGATTCATCATCTCGGGCAACACGCCGAAAACCGCCGCCAGTTCTGGCAAGGAATCCACGGTGGCCGCAACCTGCCTTACCCAGTCGGCCGGCATCAGCAGGCAGCGAGCGAAGAAGTCACACTGCCGTCGCGGGTCGTCTCGGTCAGGCCAATCCAGCTCGACTGCACGACGCGAACAGCAGAAGGCAACGTACAGCTCCCTGGCCATGGCACACCGCTGGACGGCAAGCGGGTGATCCACGTCCACCGCGATCAGCCGGGAACCGTTAAGTAGGGATCGGTAGACCGCATCGTACAGGCCCAGGCTGATCTCCAGCAAGCTCAGGCGCTCAAAGACGGGGTGCGGAGCGCGGATCATGTCGCGCACAGGCACGGGCGGCCCCTTGACGTCGAAAGCCTGTAGCAGACCGCGTGCAAGGCTCTCCACAAGGAATCCCTCCGGGCAGGAGGGTACCTCTCCAAGATACGCACGCCCCTCCCCATCGCATGGGTAGCGTGACTCGACCATGAGCCCCCTACAGCGCCTGCACCGGGTTGCGGTCCACGCGCAGGGTTGCTGGCTCGCTTTGCTCCATCAACCACCCATGCAGGCTGTCTGCAAGATCCTGTACTGAGCCCGCCTCAAGCGAGTCCAGCATCTCGCGTTCCTCGTCAGTAAGGTCGAACCCAGCCAGTAGCGCGGACCGCTTCCCGTTCTTGAGACCTTCGAACACGTCCCGATCGACTAGAGCGGCGCCCACCAGCTGCTTGATTCCCGCGTGTGACATTCAGACCTCCAGAGCGACGGGGCTCAAGCTGGATTCCAGCACTGCGCCAGACTCGGATCTGAACAGGCCTGACAGAGGGCCACCGCGAAGTCCTCCAGCGACTCGGCCTCCACTGCAAGCACGGCCTCCCTCTCCTCCGCCGTTAAATCCAGAGCGTCCACCAGGTCAGGACGACGGCCGTTGAGCAAGCCCTTTCGAAAACTGGCGTCCGTAAACGCCCGCCATACGAGCGCGTCGATACTCCGTGGCATGGTATCCTCCTACCCTCCGCTGCCCCCGTGATCCAGCGCACACGGAGACACTGTGCTCCCGGGCTGACTTGCCGGCGCTGCCTTTGTGACCATCGCCGGACCCAACGCAAGCCCTAGGATCAGGGCCAGCAGCGTGAACATCTGGATGAGTCTCTTCCGCATCTCTGTTGCTCCTTGTCTCTAGCGTCCGTCAACTGAATCGAGTACACACCAATGCTAACACAACCCTATAAACAAACCTCTCAACAAGCGCGCGGTGGGGTGACCCTCC
>JASFVD010000027.1:0-11963 GCA_050050015.1 Anaerolineae bacterium
GCTGATGTTCGATCTCTCGACCGACGTATTGCGGATTGCAGGGCACCACGATGCCCCCCACCATCAACGTCGCGTAGTAGGCAACGACGAACTGCGGGCAGTTCGGCAGATGGACCGCCACTCTATCGCCTCTCTCAACGCCGAGCTCCTGGAGGGCGGCGGCAAAGCGATGTGTCAAGTCCAGAAACTCCCGGTACTCAATGGTGGCGTCCACGAGCATGTTGCCGAGAGGCTCGACGACATTCCCGAAGATCATTGCAGGTCTGTTCGGGTACGCTGCGGCTGCTCTAGTTAGGTTCTCCGTGACCGGAACGTCAGGTATCTCTATCTCCGCAGAGACACCATCTTCATAGTGAGAGAGCCAGGGCCTTTCCATTTTGTCCCTCCATAGGCTAGTCCGATCGAATCACCCGCCGCGCCGAGCCGCTGCCTCAGCACCAGCGCGCCGTCTGCACCCTTGGACAAGTTCAGAACTCGATCTCCGCGACAGACCCGACGATGCGAGTCGGTTGGTAGGGATAGCGATCGACGTCATCGCGTTCGGTGACGCCCGAGAGCACAAGAACGGTCTCCATGCCGCTCTCGACACCAGCAACGATGTCCGTATCCATCCGATCGCCGATCATCACCGTATCCTCGGAATGAACATCGAGGTAGTTGAGCGCCGTCCGCATCATGAGTGGATTGGGCTTGCCCACGTAGAAAGGGCTCTTGCCGCTGGCCGCCTCGATCAGCGCCGCCATCGCGCCGCACGCGGGGACGATCCCTTCGTCCGTCGGCCCTGATGGATCGGGATTCGTGGCGATGAAGCGCGCTCCACTCGAGACTAGCCGCACCGCGTGCGTGATCCGGCCGAAGTTGTAGGCATGGGTTTCGCCCAGCACGACGTAGTCCGGGTCGATCTCGGTAATCACGTACCCAACGTCGTGGATGGCCTCGGTAAGACCACTCTCTCCCACGACGAACGCTGTGCCATCGGGCTTCTGATCTCGCAGGAATCGCGCCGTGGCGATCGCGGAGGTGAAGATACTGTCGGCCGACACATCGAGCCCGATGGCCTTAAGCCGATGCGACAGATCTCCCGGCGTGTAGAGAGGATTGTTCGTCAGCACCAGGAACTTCCTACCCCGGCCTTTGAGCCGTTGGATGAATCCATCCGCCCCGGGAATGATCGTGCTGCCGCTGATCAGCACGCCGTCCATATCAATCAGGTAGTTCTTTGGTCGTTCTTCGTCCATTGTGGTTCAATCCTGGTACGTTGTCCGGCACTTCCTGTGCCGCCACTATGCAGTGCAGTGCTGCCCGTCTGCGGGTGTCGGCTCTCAGAGACTCGCCTCCCGGCCTCCAGTCAACCGGCGTGTGGCGGCGACCAATCCAAAGCAGCCAGTCAACATCATGTCCCCGTAGGGCGCGGCGAATATCATGTCCCCGCCAATGCTATCCTTCCCGGCTTGGGCGATCCGGCGTTGCGGACCGGTGACTGCCACTAGGTCGAAACCATTCCCCGGGACATAGTCGGGATGCACGTAAGCCCCGTGACCGTTGTCGGCATAGACGGCATCGTTGGTCAGGCTTCCCGCCCGGAGATCCCGGATCAGTCGATGTAGTTTTGCCACGTCCATCAGCACGGTATGGTGTTCAAAGAGCCCCAGTATGCGCTCACCGCGCAGCAGCACGCCAAGGGTGTGCTGATTACCGACGTTGACCAGAATGAAGCCATCGTCCTGACGAGCCGCGGCGCGCCTATCCTCCAGGATCCCCCAGAGCGCTGCCGATCCTGTGTCCATCAAGATGGCACCGGGGACGTCCCGCTGAACGGCCAGCATGCGCGTGTAGCACGCCGGCGGCTCCCGGTAGACCAAGTCGAGAATCCTCCCCCCGCCCTCCACGAAGTCTCGCCACAGCTCAAAGCGGAAACGACGATTTGACCCCTCCAGACACTCTCCGTGATCCTGCACGGCCACAGCGACGGTATCCGGGATCTCAACATCGAAGGGCGCCAGCGCACTCTCCAGGACGTCTATGTCGACATCGCGTGTGAGCAGTGTGAGCGTGTCGGGATTCTCAGGCGGGTCCTCACCCTCAGCGAGAATCGTGTACCCTCGCCCTCGCACCTCGTCCACACTATCACGGATGGTCAGCGCGGAGCGCGGTGTAGTGTAGACAGGATATCCAGCGCGCAGGTGTCGCTTCATTGCGCTGACGACAGGCCCTCCGCCCATCAGGTTGCCGGCGAGGAAGATCGGCCTGCCCTGTTTCGTGGCTCGCTTCACCCGCCGAGCCAGCACGGTCGTCCACGACGGGAGAACCAGCTTGACGCTATTCTCCACGGGCTGGTCGGCCTCCCACAGCAGAACATCCTGAGTGCCAGCTCCGACGTCAATGGCAAGGATGCGATCAGAAGCCATTAGTCGAGTTGCCCTCCGGCCATTCGCTCTGCGAGAGCCCTCTCACTCGCTTCGCTTCAGTTCCCATTCTATGCGGTCAAATTACCGCTCAGCATCTTCGATTCTTCTTGAGAGATCGAGCACCGTCAGAAGTGCAGCGACCAGAACCGCCAGCGCCGTGACTACGTTGTACACTGTGGTCGACACGTCTCCTGATTCCAGGTCTAGCAGGATCTTTCTTCCTCAGTCGTGGCCGCCCTTGTTGCCGAACGCCCGAAAGCTACTCCAGAAGGATCACGTCGACTTTGGCACCGACCGGCAGGCTACGAGCGTTCTCCGGGATCACGGCCAGACCATCGGCTTCAACCAGTGATTTTAGAATTCCCGAGCCCTGATCGCCAGTCAGCCTCGCCTCATAGCCTTCACCGGTATCGTCCAAATAGACGCGCAGGTAGTGACGGCGACCGTCCTTGCGTTCAATCGGTTCCGTGAGGCGAGCCCGCACCGTGGACTCGGCCCAATCTCGGTACCCCTGCATCTTCAGCAGTGCAGGCCGAGCGTACAGTCTGGTGCTGATCATGACCGCCACGGGATTTCCTGGGAGCCCCAAGAGGGGCACGCCATCTATGTCGCCGAAAGCCATAGGCCGCCCCGGCTTCATGTTCAGCGACCAGAAGTGCATCTTGCCCTGGGCGTCCATGACCTGCTTCACGAGATCGAAGTCCCCCACGGACACGCCGCCCGAGGTGATGACGAAATCCGCGTCCCGCTCCAGAGCTCTCCGTATACCCTCTCTCACAAGGGTCTCTTGATCGCGTGCCACACCCAGCAGGATAGGGACGCCACCGCAACGCTGTACCTGAGCAGCAACCGTATAGGAATTGGCGTCGCGAATCTGGCTGGGGCCGGGAGTTTGATCGGGCGACACCACTTCATCACCCGTTCCGAGGATGGCAACCCGCGGGCGCCGGATCACCTTAACTCGGAGGCGACCGAGGGCCGCGAGCATCCCAATCTCCTGAGGGCGCAGGACCTTGCCGGGCTCGACCACCACCTCACCTTCACACACGTCTTCGCCCGCCTGACGGACGTTCTTGCCTGGGGAGGGAGGGTCGCGGATGATCACCCACTCGCCCTCGACAAGACTGCGCTCAAAGCGCACCACGGTGTCGGCACCACGGGGCACGGGGGCACCGGTCATGATCCGCACCGCCTCACCGGGATGCACAGCCACTGCAGCCTCGTGGCCGGCCGCCGCCTCTCCCACGATACGCAGCCAGACCCTGCCGGCCTCCATATCCTCTCCGCGCACGGCGAACCCGTCCATCGCGGCATTTGTCACCGGAGGGATATCGCGATCGGCGGCGACGGTCTCGGCGAGGACCCTGTCAGCCGCCTCGAGCAATGAGATTCTCTCCGGCTCGAGCACGTGAACGGTAGAGAGGATGTGCTCCTGCGCCTGCTCAACGCTCAAGACAAGACGTTGTTCTCTGGACATAGCCTTCCGATACGGAATGGGCGACGATCAATGATCGACGTGGTTGTGTTCAGTGTCCTCACCGCGGAGCATCTGAATGGCGTGAGGCAGAATGGGCGATAGTGTCTCCATCCCCTCGCGCACGGCATTGGGGTTTCCCGGAAGATTGACGATGAGCGTCTGCCCGCGGATGCCGGCGACGCCGCGAGAGACCACTGCCAGTGGGGTTCGGCGATAGCCCTCGAATCTAAGCGCCTCCGCGAGCCCTGGCATCTCGCGCTCGATGGCAGCCCTCGTCGCCTCCGGCGTCACGTCCCTCGGCGTCACGCCGGTGCCGCCGGTCGTCATAATGAGATCGACTCCTACTTCGTCCGCGAGGCAAACCATCAGCCTCAGGATTTCCTCGCGCTCGTCAGGAACAATGTTGCGGCGCACGACGTCAGCGCCCAAGTCCTGCACCAGGTCGGCAAGCACGGGCCCACTCACGTCCTCTCTTTGGCCTGTGTATCCCTTGTCGCTAATCGTGATGACCGCGGCTCGAATCGTCTTCATTGTAGCTGAGTGGCTCCTTCGGCTGCGAGCTGATGTGCGAGGGTCAGATGCGGTCTTCACCTGGATTATACTTGTGCAAGAAGCGGTGGTCAAGCACAGGTTCACGCAGCACAGGACGACCAGTGGTGCTTGCCGCCCAACCAGCCTGTGGTAAACTTGCCACGGTTAGGCGTATCTGCAACTAGGTATGGGAGGGGCGTTGAGCGCACTCAGGCAGCTTGCCCTGATGACGCGGTCGCTGGGCGATCCCAGGAACGACTACGTCATCTTGAGCGAGGGCAATACGTCAGCTCGCGCAGACCAGAAGACCTTCTGGATCAAGGCAAGCGCCAGCCATATGGCGTGCGCCGAGATGGATACTTTCATCCGAGTCGATCTTAAGCGTGTGCTCGGCCTGCTGGATGGACCAGCCCTCTCAGTATCAGAGATGCGCTGCGGGTTGGCCGCCGCCAGGGTCGATTCCGACGCCGTCGACCGCCCCTCGATCGAGACCGCTATGCACGCTCTCTGTCTGACGATGGGCGAGGCGACGTTCGTGGGTCACACCCACCCGACAGCGATCAATGCGGTTCTGTGCGCACGAGAAGCTGAAGGCGCGTTCAGCAGGCCAATCTTCCCAGCCGAGTCACTAGTCTGTGGAAAGCCACTCTTTGTCCCATACGCACAACCCGGTCAACCCCTGGCACAAGCCGTCCGTAGGGCCCTTAGATCTGTCCTGGATCGGGGAGAGGAACCTCCGCGCGCCTTGCTTCTCCAGAATCACGGACTCGTAGCGTTGGGAGATACACCGCAGCAGGTCTTGGATGTCACAGCCATGATGGTTAAGACGGCCCGCATCTTGGTCCAGACCCACGCATTGGGCGGGCCCCGTTTCGTCGACTAGAGTGGTCGCCGCAAGAGGGCGAACGGCGAGAGGTGACCCCTCTAGAGGGAGTCCCGTCAATAATCAAACCAATGTCGCCAGCCTCGGGAGGATCAATCATGAAGAAGGACACAGTGAGGCAGACGGTCGTCGTACTAGCGCTGGTCGCCACCGTGGCTGCAAATGGACTGGCGAATGCTCTCCCTCTCAACGGACAGACCACGGGCGAGATCTCGGATCGATTCGACGTTTACTTCGTCCCAGCCGGGTACGTGTTCTCGATCTGGGGCCTAATCTACCTGGCGCTAGGCGGCTTTGCCATCTACCAGGGCCTGCCAAGCCAGCGCCAGAATCCGCGCTTGCGCCGTGTGGGCTATCTCTTCGTCTTGAGTTGTGCGGCAAACGTGGCCTGGCTCTTCCTTTGGCACTATGAGGTGTTCTCCCTGACCATCGCGGCAATGGTGGCTCTCCTCCTGCTGCTGATCGCGATCTACCTGCGGCTGGGCATCGGCCGCACGTCCGTGCCCATCGCCGAGACCTGGCTGGTGCGCGTGCCGTTTAGCATCTATCTAGGCTGGGTGACGGTGGCCACCATCGCGAACGCGTCGTCCCTGCTCGACTATCTGAGCTGGAGCGGCTGGGGCCTCGGTCCCCAGACGTGGACCGTGGTCCTGCTCGCCGCGGCGACAGGCATCACGGCCGCCGTAGCCTTCACGCGCGGCGATACCGCCTACGGAGCGGTCATCGCCTGGGCTCTGGTGGGCATAGCTGTCAAGCACGCCGATACGCCGGTGGTGTCGGGCACAGCGTGGGCTATGACCGCTGCGGTCCTGGTCGTGACCGTGGTTGGCGCCTGGCTACACCGGCGGAGGCAAACAACGCTATCATCGCCCACCCGTTGAAGGCACGAGCGAAGATGTCGCCCGGCGCCTGCAACGAATCCCAACCATCGGTGTTGTAGCTTCCGCAAATAGACGCTGTCTGGTATGACGATCGGACTCTCATCGTTCGATGGTGCTGTGAGCCGGTCGCTCCTTGAGTACCATGCGATCGAAACAACGAGATTGGATCGTCGGATGCAAAGGCAGCAGAAGCTAGCATGCAACTCGGCTAATGCCGGACAGGAGGTCCATCAATGACTGCATCCCCGACAGGCACGAGGGCCACGCGCCGTGAGCGATGGGCCTGGTACCTGTATGACTTCGGAAACTCCGCCTACGCTGCCGTCGTCCTCCTGGCGGTGTACTCGGCCTACTTCAAGGGAACGGTGGTCGGCGGCGCCGAGGGCTCACGGTTATGGGGGATCGCAGTGGGGATTGCGATGCTTGTCGTCGCCGTGACCTCGCCCATCCTCGGTACGCTGGCAGACTTTTCCGGCGCCAAGAAGCGCTTCCTTCTGTTATACACCGGCCTGACCGTGACCTTCTGTGCCATGCTCTTCTTCGTTCAGCAGGGCAACTGGCTGCAGGGAATGGTCTTCTTCATCCTTGCCGAGATCGGCTATCGGAGCGCGCAGGTCTTCTACAACGCGTTGCTCCCTGAGATTGCCGGGCCTGAGGAGATGGGACGCATTTCGGGCAACGGCTGGGCGATCGGATCCATCGGCGGCATCGTATGTCTCCTCATCGTGCTGGTGCCGATCGTGTTGACCCGAAGCAACCCCGTGGTCGTCCGGCTATCGCTGGTGTTCACAGCACTTTTCTTCGCTGTGTCATCGCTCCCTGTCTTTCTCTGGCTTAGAGAGCGGGCCCAGCCTCAGGAGCTGCCCAGAGGTGAGAGCTATCTTTCCCTCGCTTTCAAGCGGCTAGGGCACACCTTCACAACGATCAGGAACTTCAAGGAGTTCGTCAAGTTCATCATCGCTTTCCTCGTCTACAACGACGGAATCCTGATGACGTTGAATTTCGCGGCCATCCTGGGCGCTGTTCTCTACGGCATGGAGCACCAGGAGCTGATCATCTTCATGATCATCGTGCAGGTGACAAGTGTAGTTGGAGCGTATCTGTTCGGTCTGCTCGCCGACGACTTTGGCGGCAAGCGCTCCCTGGTCGTCGCCCTTCTCCTGATGATCGTACCGGTGGTCTGGCTCTACTTCAGCTACTCGCGCCTAGCGTTCTATTTCATTGGGGGTCTGGCCGGCTTCGCGCTGACCGGTGTTCAGTCCGTAAGCCGTACCATGGTCGGGATGTTCAGCCCCCCAGGCAAGAGTGCCGAGTTCTACGGCTTCTTCGCGGTGACTGGCCGCACCTCATCCTTCATCGGGCCAACGATCTTCGGCGTGATCGCCGCGGAGGCGACAGAGTGGTACCAGAGAGCCCAGGGGCTGGCCTCTTTGGCCGCGGAGCAGGCAGGCCATCGCCTCGCCCTCTTCTCCATTGCCGCCTTCTTGGTCGTCGGATTCCTTCTCCTCCTGCTGGTCAATGAGAAGGAGGGACGCGCCGCGGGCAGCGCCCAGGGCTGATCCCGTATCCAGCTCGACAGAAAGAGAAGCATATGAGCGAAACTCATCGACGATACCCTTACCCACGCCGGCGACTGATCCGGGCCCTTTGCCGGCGACTGGCCCACGCGGCTCTGGCCGCTCTGACCGATCTGCACATTGAAGGCCAGGAGAACCTCCCGGACGGCGGTCCTCTCCTGGTAGTCGCCAATCACTTCAGCTTCATCGACCCGGTGGCGATGATTCGCGCCGTGCCGTGGCCCGTGGAGTTTGTGGGTGGCTTTCAGATGCCCAACGCCCCACCTGCAGTGAGATGGCTGCCCAAGGTGTGGGGCTACTACCCCGTCCACCGCGGCAGCTTCTCGACAGATGCCCTGCGGGCCGCGGAAGCAGTCCTGGAGCAAGACGGCGTCCTGGGCATCTTCCCCGAAGCCGGCAATTGGGCAACGGTGCTGCGCCCAGCGCGGCCTGGCGCCGCTTTCTTGGCGGTGCGAACGAGGGCTCCTATACTGCCGCTAGGGTTTGCCAACCTGAACGACGTGTTTCCCAGTCTGCGGAAGGGGAAGCGCGCCTCCGTCACGCTGCGGATCGGCAAGCTGTTCGGCCCGTTCCACGCCGAGGGTAGAGGTCGAGATCGGCGCCCGAAGCTGGACGCCATTGGACACGAGATCATGGAGCGCATAGCCGAGCTGATCCCGCCGGAGAAGCGCGGTCACTACTCGGAGGATCTTGCCATCCGTGCCGCAGCCCAGGGAACCGAAGTCTACCCGTGGGACGAGAACCCAGAGGCCTGACCGACATCCGGCGCACGTTACGGCGGAAGCAAGAAAGGATGCCCCCGGTCCCATAGCTCCCCGACCGGAGACCCGGAGTTGGCTCACGCGGGGCTCCAGTGCACCGCACCAACCACAGAGCGCGCCGCGGAGATCAGTACTTACTCCACATAGGATCACCTCTGCGGGCATTCCCGACCCGCGAAAGCCGCGCCAGAAAGCCGGCATCGCCAGGAGCGTAGAGGAGGCATCTGTGTGGAAGCCGACCTCCAATTGGCTGCATCGGGTCTCCAACAGTTGGGTCGCTGCATGCGCGTGCACTGCCTTCCTGCTATTCTCCGCCCTGGTGCTTCCTGCGCAGTCTAGGCAGGCACAGACGTATGCAGGCGGAGCAGGATCACCGGACACGTCGTTGTTCTACTCGTCCAGCGATCTCTACGACACGGCTGAGGCATACGGCAGACAGGGACGTGTCGCCTACGTACGATCACGATTCACCTTCGACCTGATATGGCCCCTGGTCTACACCCTGTTCCTCACCACCGGGATCAGCTGGATCTCCGCCAGGGCTTTCGCACCTCATACCAGGTGGCAGCTGCTCAACCCAGTCCCGATCCTAGGCGCGATGTTTGACTACCTCGAGAACGTGACTACGTCCGCGGTCATGATGCGTCACCCGAATCAGGCCCCGCTGGCGGCCACGCTGGCCCCCGCCTTCACCCTCCTCAAGTGGCTCCTGATCGGCACCAGTTTCACGGCCTTGTTCGCCGGAGGCGTGGTAGGCGTGTGGCGGTGGGTCAGGAAGCCCAGAGCCTAGCATTGTCACCGTCTTCCCAGCCCTCGACGACGGAGGTGGATTCCCCACGTAATCCATACTATCCAACTCGCCTGAGGTCGACACACCGGCCAAGCTTCGCGGAATCATGGCTTTGCCGCCGCAGGCAAAGTCGGTATAATCACCCCGATGCACACTTCAGAAGCCATACTCTACGCGACTGCGTTCTTTGGCGGGCTCGTATCTCTGAGCATCGAGCTGGCGGCCTCAAGCCTGCTACGCCCCTACTTCGGTACAACTAACCTCGTCTGGGCCACGATCATCGGCCTCATCCTCCTTTACCTGACGGCTGGCTACTTCATCGGCGGGCGCTGGGCCGATCGCTCACCGCGGCGTGCGACGCTACACGAGATCGTAGCCTGGGCTGGATTCGCGGTCGGGCTAGTGCCTTTCGTGGCGCAACCTGTCCTCTCCTTGGCAGCGCCTGGATTCGCTCAGTTCAGCTTAGCCCTCCTGGCCGGGTCCTTCGTCGTCGTGCTCCTCCTATTCAGCCTGCCGGTCACGCTTCTCGGATGTATCTCCCCCTTTGTCATCCGGCTGGCCGTGAAGAAGATGGATAGCTCTGGACGGGTCGCCGGACGCGTGTATGCGATCTCGACGTTGGGCAGCTTCCTGGGCGCGTTCCTCCCCGATCTTCTCTTGATCCCTACGATTGGCACGCGGAACACATTCGTCCTCCTCTCGCTGCTGCTCATTGCTGTGGCCTGGGTTGGACTCCTGGCACCATCGTCAAGGCCCGAGCGGAGCCGTCTGGCGCTGTATCTGTCAATGCCGGTGGTCATCGTCGTGCTCGCCCTCATCCTAGGCGGCGAGCCGGTCAAAGCCGCAACAACGGGAGACGCGATCTACGAGGGCGAGTCTGGATATAACTACATCCAAGTGGTCGAGAAGAGCGACGGTTGCCGTCAGTTGCTGCTAAACGAAGGGGGAGGGATTCACTCCATCACCTGCCCCGATCGCTTGCAGACGCCCGGACCATGGGACTACTTTCTGGTTGCCCCGTATTTCAACCCGCCCGCTTACGCTCCCGATGAGGTCGACCGGGTAGCCATCATTGGCTTGGCCGGAGGCACGATCGCCCACCAGTACACCGAAGTTTATGGCCCGCTTCACATCGACGGCGTGGAGATCGACCCCGAGATCGTGCGCGTCGGCAAAGCATTCTTCGGCATGAATCAGCCGAACCTCAACACCATAGTGGCCGACGGCCGGGCCTTTCTGGCCCACAGCGAAGAACACTATAGCGTCATAGGCGTAGATGCCTACCGGCTGCCGTACATTCCTCCCCACCTGAGCACGGTCGAGTTCTTCCGAGAAGCACGCGCCCATCTCGCGTCAGACGGCGTATTGGTCATCAATGTGGGGCGCACGGCTACCGACTACAGACTTGTCAGAGCGATCTCGGCAACCCTGCTGGAGGTATTCCCGTCCACCCACGTCATCGATGTGCCGAACAGCTTCAACGCCATCGTCGTGGCCACCATGCGACCCTCCGAACCGGGCAACCTTGCGGCCAACCTCCCTCAACTAGAGGACAACGCGTTTCTTCACGCCACCGCAGTCAGGGCAGTGGACAACCTACATCCGGTCGATCCAGGCGACGTCATTTTCACTGACGACCGTGCCTCCATCGAGCTGATGACAAACGCCCTCCTGTTCGACTACGTCATCGGAGGAGGTCGGTGAAGGAGTCGCCATGACCAGGAACAGATGGTTAAGATGGTTGCAGTGGCTTCTTGTGCTGGCACTGCCAGTCCTGCTGTTGGCCCTGAACTTGCGACTCGTCACGGGCCACTGGTTCGTCCGTTGGGAATACGCGAAGGCGGAGTTCCCGTCAGACCCGTTTGGCCTCACCACGGCGGAGCGCATCCGACTGGCCACGGTGTGCCAGGATTTCCTGGCCTCCAACGCTGACATCTCCCTGTTGGCCGACCTGCAGTTGCCGGGTGGCAAGCCTGCCTTCAACGAGCGTGAGCTGCGCCACATGGCGGACGTCCAGGCCGTTTACCAGACATTGACTGTCGCGGGCGTCATAGGTGGGGCGACCTGGATCGCGGCCACCTCCGCCCTTGTCGCCGCCAGGCAGACGCGGAAACGTGTCCCTGCCGCCTGCGTGCACGGAAGCCTGGTCACGCTAGGGCTTCTGTTCGCCGTGGGTGGCTTCATGCTCATCAGTTGGGGAGAGTTCTTCACGACTTTCCATCGCCTCTTCTTCGCGGGGGACACATGGATCTTTCCCCCGTCGGACACCCTGATCCGTCTCTTTCCCATCCGTTTCTGGATAGACATAGCGGCAACACTCGTCGGATTGCTGGTCCTCGAGTCGGTTGTCGTCGGCGCTCTGGGCTGGGCGCTGCGACCGCGAAGGGGCAACGACTAGTCACCGAGGCGTCTTCCCTGCAACCGCTGACCAGGCAGAGGATCGAAGACTCATTCCTATCTCGTTGAGCTGTCATCTTGGGCCCTGTGGCCGCGCGGCGGGCGCCGCTTGCGCACCGAAACGCGTCCGAGTGGTGGGCAGCAGGCAGTGTGATATAATCACGAAGATATGCAGGTGACTGCCGAAGAAGGGCTCCACGTTGCCGTTAACGCGCATCTCCTCTCTGGTCGAGATTCCTATCGGAGCGCAGGAGTCCA
>JASFVD010000028.1:0-11874 GCA_050050015.1 Anaerolineae bacterium
GAGGCGACGAGTGAGCAGGGGCCAGCCCTCAGCGGTTGGATCGCGCCGGTCGCTCCACCTATCCGTGGCTTTGGTAGTCTGTCTTCTATGCGCTGTCGCTGTGCTCCCGATTCTTCACCGCGATAACCCCTGTACGCACGACGGGGGACTACACTATTTCCGGGTCGCAGCGATCCGTCATGTAGTGAACCAGGGCCTCCTCTTCACTCGATGGCTCCCGGACCTGGCCTTCGGCTACGGTTTTCCCTTCTTTAATTATCGTGCCCCACTTTCCTACTATCTGCCTCTGGGCCTTCATTTGATTGGATTGTCGCTGCCGCGCGCACTCAATCTGGTCTACGTGCTGAGCATACTGGGATCAGGCTTGGGTGCCTACCTGCTGGCTCGAGATGTGTTCGGGGCCTACGCGGGCGTTCTGGCAGCGGTGGCCTACGCGTACGCACCGTACCAGCTTCTCGACGCGCTGGTGCGAGGGAACGCCCCGGAAGCGGTGGCTCTGGGCCTATTGCCCTTTGTTCTCTGGGCCATGCGCCGATTGGCGCTACGAGGCGGTAGGTGGCGGTTCCTGGGAGCCGTCGCGTTCCTGAGTGCGCTGTACCTGGATCACAATATCTCCAGCCTCTTGTTCACGCCATTCCTGTTGGCGTATCTGCTTATGCTGTGGTTTGTCTATAAGGGGCGAGGTCACTGGAAGCAGGTAGCTGCGGCGCTGGGACTAGCTCTGGGTCTCACTGGCTTCTTCTGGTTGCCGGCCTTGGCGGAAAGGGAATACGTGCAGCTCTATCTGACAGGAGCCACGCGCAACAATGACTTCCATCACAACTTCCTGAGCCTGCCAGAAGTCTTCGCTCCGCCAGAGGCATTTGACACGTCGCTTATGAACCCCCTGCTGGACGTCCGGTTGGGGCTGCCACAGGTTCTCTTGGCTTCTGCCGGTCTGGTGGTGGGGCTTATTCTGGTCCTGAAGCGGAGACGCCACCCCGTGTCACCTGGGAGGCTGGAGGCAGGCGAGGGTGTTGTCAAGCAGAGGCTAGTCCGAAGGGAGAGTGAGCAGGTCTGGAGTCTGCTATTCTTCGCTGGCGTCGCTGGTCTATTCGTGTTCATGAGCACTCCGTCTTCGATCTGGATTTGGGAGCATGTTCCGCTCCTGCCGTTCGTCCAGTTTCCCTGGCGCTTCGTGGGCCGGGCCAGCTTGCCAGTTGCTCTTCTTGCCGGGGCGGCGGCGTTGCCGCTGAGGGGTTCGGCGACCGAGGGCGGGCGTGGGGTGACAGGCACGGGGTCCTACGTCGCACGGCTGGTCTTGCCAGTTCTCGTTGGAGGCGTGGTGCTGGCCGGCTTGCCATCGACGTATCCTCCCAGAGGCTACTGCCCGATGAAGGCCCATCCGACGGTGTGCGACGTGCACGAGTATGAGCGTGAGAGCGGGTTGGTGGGTGTTGATCCTGTTGGTGCCTACTTCCCGGTCTGGGTGGAGCAACGGCCCCAAGGGTCGCCTCTAGAGGATGAGTACGCAGGGAGAAAGGTGGTGTCTCGCTTCGACACCACGGTCCTTCCTGAGGGAGCCCAGGTCCTAGAGGCTGACTATGATCCAAACCGCGCCAGAATCGACGTTGAGTCGCCTTCGTCCTTTCGCGCTCGCTACCAGAGCTTCTTCTTCCCTGGCTGGCGCGTGCGAGTGGACGGTCAGAAGGTCGAGGTAGCCCCGTCTGAACCGGAGGGGCTGATGACTTTCGACGTGCCCGCTGGTCGGCACACGGTGAGAGTCCGCTTCGCCGAAACGCCACTTCGGATGGTGAGCGACGGTATCTCCGTGCTGTCTTTGTTTGGTCTGGCCGCCTTAGTTTTCATGACTGGGACCGGACGCGTGTCCACGTCTGCCGTGATGCCACCGTCTGACCTTCAGACTGTAACGTGGGTGGGCCTTGTCGTCGCAGCTGCGGTGCTGCCCTTGTTCAAGCTGGTCGTCGTTGATCGTATACAGACGCCGTTTAGGCATCCCGATCTGGAAGACAACCGCACACTGCCCGGGATTGAACATCCGGTGGACAAGTCCTATGCCGATGGGCTGACGCTCATCGGCTACGATCAGTGGACAGGACGGCAGTCTGGGAAGCTTCCAGCTGACCAGGCGCTGCGTGTGGACCTTTACTGGACTGTGTGCCATCCACCCTCTCATCGCTACCAGACAGTTGTCCACCTCAAGGGGCCAGACGGGCTGCGTTGGAGTCCCAAGGACAGCTTCCGTCCCACTGACTATCAGGGAGCCCCACCGACCACTGCGTGGGAGCCAGGTCGCTATGCCATCGATAGCCACGAGGTCGAGCCGCTGCCTGGCACACCGTCTGGCGAATACGACGTCGTGCTGACTGTCTTTGATCGTGACACACTAAGTCCGCTCTCTGTGTTAAACGAAGACGGACAACCTGCGGCCCCTGACTTCGTGCTGGGGCAGGTGACGTTGACCCCTCCCAGCCACCAGCCTGAGGTGGGTGCTTTGGATATGCAACATCGCCTCGACGAACGCCTGGGCGCCGTGACCCTGCTCGGCGCCAACGTGAGCCGGGACGAGGCTGTCCCCGGCGATCCAATCCTCATCACCACCTTCTGGCGCGCGGAGGAGCAGCCGAGAACGGCTGTGACCCTCCATATTAAGCTTCTCGATCACGATGACTCGATCGCCGCTGCCTATACCTTGCCCCCGGTGGCCTCCTGGCATCCGGCCACGGCCTGGCGGTCGGGCGACGTTTTTCGAGGGCAGCATCTGCTCCATCTTCCCGCTGGGCTGAGCACCGACCGCTACGCTTGGTCCTTGTCTCTCTCCTCCTCGCGTGCTGTCTCTCTGTCGCGGCTCTCGGTGACGGCGCCTCAGCGGACGTTCACTCTGCCCCCGGTGACCATCGAGACGAGTACTCGCCTGGGCGACATGGCCACTCTGGTGGGCGCAGACGTGACGCCCGAAACACTAAGCGTCAAGCGCGGAGCTGATCTTGAGGTCTTACTGGTCTGGCGTGCGGAGTCTGAGACCCACACATCCTATCGCGTGTTCCTTCACCTCATCGATCCAGAGGGAAATCTTGTCGCGCAGTCGGACGGCATCCCCGATGACTGGACGCGGCCCACCACGGGCTGGGTCCCTGGCGAGGTAATCACGGACCCGCGAAGTCTCACTGTTCCTGAAGGGGCACAGCCGGGCGACTACCGCTTGGTTGCCGGGCTGTATGACCCTGCTGGTGAGCGTCTGACAGACTCCGACGGAGACAGCGCTGTTCCCGTCGCGCCGGTCACCGTGGAGGCACCGTGACTAGGCAGCGCCCGTCATCACCTACGGAACACTATCAGGCCCTGCTGGCCCTTTGTCTCTTCGTCGTCCTGACGGTCGTCATGACCTGGCCGGTAGCGGCCCGATTGGGAACTCACGTGCCCGGGGGGACGGTTGACCTGTGGACGCATCGCTGGACGTACTGGTGGATCAAGTACGCGATCACGCAAGGGCAGAATCCCTTCTACACCCATCTCCTGTTTCATCCCCGGGGTGTCTCACTCGCTTTCCACAACGTTGCCTGGGTCAACATCGCCGTATGGCTTCCCCTTCAGGCAGTTCTGGGCGGCAACACCGCGTATGGCTTGACGTTCCTGATTTTCTGCGTGGCGAACTGCTTCAGCATGTACCTCCTGGTGCACGAGTACACCAACTCGTTTCCCGGGGCACTCGTCGGAGGGATGGTGTACGGCTTCTGGCCGTACATGCTGTCGCAGTTTGGTCATCCCAACATGAAGGTGGTCTGTTGGGTTCCGCTGACCCTCCTCTACCTGCGGCGCACGATAGATGGACGCCGGCTCAGAGACGCCTTGTTGGCAGGCCTCTTCCTTGCCTTGACGGGCTTGACCCGCTGGCAGCTGCTTCTCATGGCCGCGATCGTGTTTGCTCTCTATCTTGCATACGAATATGTCCGTGACAGGGCCGGCTGGAATTTGAGTCTGCTCGGGATGCTGGCGCTAGCGGGTCTGGCTGCTGGGGTACTTATGGCCCCGCTGGCCGTGCCTGTCGCTTCGGCGCTCTTGGGCCGTGATGACGCCACGGATGTGCTGTTCACGGAGGAGATCAGCAAGCAGACGGACGTGTTGGCGTACGTGCTGCCGACGCGCTATCATCCGCTCTGGAACGAGAACACCGAGCGACTCCATGAGAACCTAGCCCACAACAAGGTCTACGTCCCCTTCCTTGGGTACACGGTTCTGGCCTTGGGGTCTTATGGGGCCGTGAAGCGCTGGAAACAGGCCCGGTTCTGGCTGGTCGTGGCCGCTGTCTACGTCGCCCTGGCTCTAGGACCACAACTGCGCGTCAATGGCCAGCTCTTCCCCAGCGTCCCGATGCCCTATCGCTTGCTGGGGGATACCTTCGTCGTGCGGGCCGTGCGGGTCCCGCATCGCTTCAACCTGTTTCTAGGATTGCCAATGGCCATGGTCGTTTCCCTCGGCGTGGTCGCTCTGACGCATCGACGCTCCTGGAAAGCAGCAGTCCTGCTTACGGCTGTACTTGGGGCATTGATTCTGAGGGAGTACAGCCTGGTGCCCTACCATACAGAGCGCCCGCTCACGCCGGCGTGGTACGATGAACTGGCCAATGATGAAGACCAATTCGCGGTATTGGATCTGCCTATCGAGCTGCGGACCTACAACAAGCAGTACATGTTCTATCAGATCACGCACCGCAAGCCGCTGGTTGAGGGAAAGGTCGCGCGTCCGCCTCGAGAGGCATTTGCCTTCGTGGAGAGCAGCCGGTTTCTGAAACAGCTGGATGCAAGGAACGTGATGGACCCTGCCCTGGTGAATGTGTCTTCCCAGCTGGGCACGCTGGCTGATGCGAATGTGCGCTATATCATCCTCCACAAGGACTTCGCGACCTCCGGACAGCTGGCTGCGTGGCGCGACTGGCTGACGTTTGATCCGCTTCACGAGGATGAGGACCTGGTCGTTTACTCGACGGATCCCCAGCTGAATCGTGACTTCGTGTTGACCTATAAGTTGACAGATAACGTGGGACTACTTCGAGCCAGCGCCGCGTCCACGGAGACGATCCAGGGAGCTGTCGTACACGTGGATGCGCGTTGGGGCAGCGCGGCACCTCCAGAACGAGACTACGAAGCGTGCTTGGCCCTTGTCGGTACAGGGGACGAAGTCGCCCAGACGCAGTGCATGCCTCTCTCCCCTTCCTGGCCCACCTCTCGATGGAACCAGGAAGAAATCGTGCGCGGCCGGTACGCAGTCAAGGTTGGGCCGACGCTGGAGCCGGCGGAGTACGCGTTGCGCTTGACATTGGCGGACGGCGCCTCTGGAGAGCCTGTCGGAGAGTCGGTCACCTTGGGTCGGGTCGAAGTCGATTCGCTGCAACCGACGCAGCCGCTTCACGTGCGCCTGGGAGCTGAGCTTCTCCTCCAGGGGTACGATCTCACGCAATCCCATCAGGCGCTGGAGCTAACGCTGTACTGGGAGGCTCAGCGGAAGATGGAGATATCATACAAGGTCTTCGTTCACCTTGTCGACCCGACGAGCGACGAAATCCTCGTTCAGGATGACGCCGTCCCACGCCGGTGGAAGTATCCCACCACAGAATGGCAAGCCGGCGAAGTCGTGCGGGACATTATACCCCTCTCTCTGGAGGGCTTGACCCCGGGTCAGTACCACGTGAGGATCGGCTGCTACGACCCGGCGACGGGTCATCGGCTTGCCGCCTACAATTCGGATGGCAAGCGCTATGAGAAAGACGTGGTCCCTTTGACCTCCATTGAAATCGAGTAAGGACGACGGGAGGGCTGACGCGGTCGAAGAACACGGCGACCCGCCATCCGCACGGCGTCGTCCTAGGTCCCACTGCTCAGCACGCAATCCACTTCTTGATCCGACTCGCCCTGCTGCGGCTGTCCCTCCGCCGGATGGCGAGCCCCAGGACCTTCAGCCTCTTGGAGAAGGTATTTGCCATCCCAAATCGCTCAGGTATAATCGTGACCAGGTAGTGCCCGCTGTCAGGAGGATACCATGATTGAAGTGGAGATCGATAGCATCCGAGTCAGCTTGATGTCGGAGCATCGCGTCATCGTTCTCAAGGCGCTTGAGAAGCAGCTCTATCTCCCGATTTGGATCGGGCCCTACGAAGCTGAAGCGATCGCGATACGGTTGAAGAACGTGGACATCTCTCGTCCTCTCACCCATGATCTGCTGAACAACGTTATTGGAGAGATGGGGGGCGACATCTCACACATTCTAGTGAGTGACTTGCGTGACGACACGTTCTATGCTGTCATCAACGTGAATGTGAATGGTGCTACGCTAGAGATCGACTCAAGGCCTTCTGATGCTATTGCCCTGGCGGTGCGCGCGGGCGTCCCCATCTTCGTGGCCGAGACTGTGATGGACCAGGCCAGCATCACGCCTGAGGAGGACATCATCGAGGGCGACCAGGAAGAGGAGGATCTTTCAGCCTTTCGCGACTTCGTGGAGGGGCTTGATCTGGACGACCTGTCGTCCTAGAGAGGAATTCGCAGTGAGCCGGCAAGGGTAACGGATGGCAGCGCCAAATAAGCTCGTTCCGCACAACATTGAGGCCGAGGAAGCAGTCCTCGGCTCCCTCCTCATCGATCCGGAGGCCCTGTATCGGGTTTCTCCCTTCCTGAAGCCGGACGACTTCTACATCCAGAAGAACGGCTGGATCTACGAGACGATTCTCGCGCTTCACGAGCGGCGTGAGCCGATTGACTTCGTCACCCTGTGTGATGAGCTGGAGCGTCGTGACCGACTTGAGGAGATTGGCGGTGCGGCGTACGTCACGCATTTGATCAACGCGGTCCCCAGCGCGATTCACGTTGAGGCCTACGGGCGCATCGTTGAGCAGGACGCCATTCGCCGGCGCTTGATCAACGCCGCGAGCCGGATCGCCCAGCTCGCGTACCAGGAAGACCAGGACGTCGATCAAACGGTTGATCGCGCCGAGCAGGCACTGTTCAGCGTCTCCGAGCGGCGCATCACGCGTGATCTTGCGCCTGTCCAAGAGGTGATCCGGCGCTACTATGACCGGATAGAGTATCTCTACGATCACCAAGACGAACCCCTCGGCGTGCCCACTGGCTTTGTCGATCTGGACCGGCTTCTCGGGGGGCTTCAGCGCTCTGATCTCATCCTCATTGCCGCGCGACCTTCTGTGGGCAAGACGTCGCTAAGTATTTCCGTGGCGCGGCACGCGGCGGACTTGGGCCAGCACGTGGCGATTTTCAGTCTGGAGATGTCCAGCGAACAGGTCGTGCAGCGTATGGTGTCCGCTGAGACAGGGATAGATGCACAGCGTCTTCGCCTGGGAGATCTGCGCGAGCGCGAATGGCCACTGTTTGTGCAGGCCACGGGTAGACTATCTGATCTTCCTCTCTACATCGACGACACGCCGTCCATCTCTGTTCTTCAGATGCGTACCAAGGCTCGACGCCTCCACGCTGAGCACGGCATCGATCTGATTATGGTCGACTATCTCCAGCTGATGACGGCAGGCGGCATGAGGAGCGAGAGCCGGGTCCAGGAGGTATCGTATATCTCTCGCTCGTTGAAGGGATTGGCGCGAGAACTAGAGGTCCCATTGGTGGCCGTCTCGCAACTTTCCCGCGCCGTCGAGCAGCGATCGGACAAGCGCCCAATTCTGGCGGACTTGCGGGCCAGCGGTAGTTTGGAGCAGGACGCCGACATCGTGATGTTCATCTATCGCGACGAACTCTATAATCCGGATACCGAGCGACCAAACATAGCTGAGGTCATCGTCGCTAAGCATCGCAATGGTCCGACCGGCACGGTGCAACTCTTCTTCCGCGATCGGCTGGCCCAGTTCCTCGATGCCGAGACGCGCCAGGAGCCGGTCGAATTCTAGCTGAACAGAACCCCTTCTCAAGTGGGCATACGCAGGCCCCTGCCCGGTCGCAACGGCAGCCTTCTTCCTAATGCCCCCGCTCTGCGCTGTGGACAGTTCAAGTGTGCACCGCGCCTCGCGGCAATTCGTGACCGAACCTTTCTGATAGGGATAGAGACAGGACGATGACGATCGAATACACAGTCGACTTCCAACCTTTGGGCCGGCGCGTTCAGGTGGCGAAAGGCAAGACTCTACTCGAAGCTGCACGCTCGGCGGGTGTCGGCTTGAATGCTGTCTGTGGCGGCGCTGGCGTCTGCGGCACGTGCCGGGTAGGCGTCGTGGAGGGTAGGGTGTCGCCACCAAACAGGTCGGAAGAAAACTTCCTTGCTTCTGAGGAGTTTGACGAGGGCTACCGACTGGCGTGCCAGGTCGAGGTATGGGGTGATCTGCTGATCGACGTGCCGCCGGAATCCATCACGGCCCCGCAGCGGGCGCAGATCGAAGGGCGAGAGCGGGCCGTCGAAGTCGACCCTGCCGTGAAATCCGTTGACGTGCGGCCCGTGCCTCCCAGTCTCCACGATCTTCGCTCCGACGAGGAGCGGCTGCGGGAAGCTCTTCGCGAGCAATGCGGCGTCATAGACGTGCACCTCGATCCGCTCGTGCTGGCCGAGATACCTCCCAAGCTTCGAGGGAATGAGTGGGCCATCCGACTCTTCGTCCGTGATGGTTTGGACTGCCGGTCTGTTGTGGGAGCAGCACCAGTCGGCACCCGTCCCCTTGGATTGGCGGTCGACATTGGCACGACCAAGGTAGCTGCCTACCTGGTGGACCTGGAGACGGGAGAGACGCTTGGCGCTTCAGGAGAGATGAACCCCCAGATTGCCTTCGGAGAGGATGTCATGGCTCGGATAGCCTACGCGATGGAGGGGGAGGGACACCTCGCGGAGCTTCAAGAGGCTATCGTTCAAGGACTGCAAGATCGAACCCGTGAGCTGTGCGAGGCCAGCGACCGTAACTGCGCGGAGATCGTGGAGGCTGTCCTTGTGGGGAACACGTGTATGCATCACCTGGTAGCTGGCTTGCCCGTAGACCAACTCGGCGTAGCGCCCTACGTGCCGGCCGTATCTGCGCCCTGGGACGTCAAGGCGCGCGATTTGGGCTTGAACATTGCGGCCGGTGCCTACGTCCATCTCCTCCCCAACATCGCCGGGTTCGTGGGGGCCGACCACGTCGCGATGGTCATGGCCAGCGGTCTCCACGAGGCTAGCCAAGTCACGCTGGGGCTGGACATCGGCACCAACACGGAGGTCAGCCTGGCGGCCAAAGGTCGCCTCTTGAGTTGCTCCACGGCGTCCGGACCCGCCTTTGAGGGTGCGCACATCCGGGACGGCATGAGGGCTGCTCCCGGGGCCATCGAGTGGGTCAAGATGGTCGACTCTCAAGTTCGGTACCAGACGATCGATGGTGCCCCCCCAGTGGGCATCTGTGGATCTGGGATTCTGGACGCGGTAGCAGAGCTGCGGCGCATTGGTGTGCTGCAGGAGAACGGTTCGATGGGACGCGACAGCCATCCACGTGTCCGTCAATCAGGCGATCGCCCAGAGTTCGTGCTCGTGCCCGCAGGTGAGGAAAGGGCGCCGAAGGATATCGTCATCAATCGGAAGGACGTCAGCGAGATTCAGCTTGCCAAAGGGGCCATCCGGGCGGGAATCGAAGTGCTACTGGACGAGGCCGGGATAGAGGTTGAGCAGGTCGAAAGGGTCGTCGTGGCGGGTGCCTTCGGCACCTATCTCGACGTGGCAAGCGCACGGGCAATCGGGATGTTCCCGCCGTTGCCTCTGAGCCGTTTTGATCAAGTAGGTAACGCTGCGGGAATCGGAGCGAAGCTTGCCCTCCTTTCTCGTCGATGCCGCGAGGTTGCAGAGGAGATCGCGGAACGTGTCGAATACGTGGAGCTGACCACGGATGTGCGCTTCTCCAATGCCTACATGAACGCTATGGGACTTCCCGATCCATCTGACGTAGAGGTATAGCTTCTAGCCCCGTCGGGCGCAACCGCCAAGTAGGATTCCGCTGCGACGGGCCTTACGGTCGCGTGTCAACTGCTCGAGTACCTCTTCTATCTGCGCCGCTGCCGACCAAGACTCGAACCTCTCTACCGAGGCTACCTGAGGGCTCTGGGGGCCACGGGGGCTTAGACGTATACTTCAAGGGCGCCCGGCAGAATCTCGCATCGTAGCTCCGAAGCATCTGTGCATAGGAGTTCTCCGTCGACGTGAGCCACCAAATCATCCGGCGACGAGATCGTTACGTCCTTGGCCTGGGCCATGGTGACAGGATCGAGATGCGTGTGAGTCCCTCTCAAGAAGTGGGGAATGAGTCGCAGCATCGTGAGTCGGCTTACCTTCCTTGCGATGCATAGGTCGAGTTGGCCATCGTCGGGTTTCGCGTCCGGTGCGATCACGAATCCTCCGCCCTCTCGTGGCCCGTTTGCCACTGTCACGAGCGTGACTGCCAGCTCCGTGCGCTGCCCGTCGTAGCACAGGGTGACCCTTGGAGCCTCGAAGTTCAGGAAGATCGTCTTCAGCACTGCCGACAAGTAAAGCGGCAGGCCCCTGAGGCGCTTCATCTTCAGGGTTTCGATCAACACAGCTCCATCGAAGCCAACTCCGACAACGTTGCCAAAGTACCTGGGCTCCTGCCCGGACACGGTCACGCGTCCCAGATCTATCGTCTTGGGCTGCTGAGTAGCTATTCGGCGGCAGGCTTCTCTAACATCGAGGGGCAGCCCAATGCCACTGGCGAAATCACTTCCCGAGCCAGCAGGGATGACGCCCATTCTACACGTAGTGCCGCTTTGTGAGGCCGCCATGAGTCCGTTGATGATCTCGTTGGCCGTACCGTCGCCGCCCGCGCTGACGACGGTCCCAAAGCCGTCCTCAGCGGCGCGCCTGGCCAGCTCAGCGGCATGGCGCGGACCGCTGGTCCTCACAAGGTCGAAACGAATTCCCTCGCCCTGCAGGCATTGGCGCAGCCTTGGCTCCACGCGAGCTCCGTAGCCACGGCCAGCGGCTGGGTTTAGGATCACTTTGACAGGTTCCACTAATTCCTCCGACACTCCTAAGTTACCTTGATAGGCAATAGAAAGAACACGCCACAAGAGTTAGCGTTGCACTCTCTTGGTGATTGGGTGGCTCTAGTCCGGCTTCCTCACTATTGGGTACACAGGGACGCTACCTCGACACACTGTAGGTGTCAACGACGTTCCCCTCTGCGTCACGTAGGGTCGCCAACTGTCCTTGTTGCCATACTGCCTCGGTCCGGCCCCAATATAGGTCCCGCGGCGTGTCGTCACCCGATCCCGAATGCACGTACACCTCCCCATCCATGAAGAGGGTGAGCGCCGGGAAGACGAAACCATCGTCCGTTGGATTCGACAGCGTCCACGCCTCCAGGCTGACCGTGCCCCCCTCATTGCGCAGGGCAACCCCCTCCGTACCCAGGTCCCCGATGCCCGAGATCCGAGTGATCTCGACCCCAGGAGGGCCGGAGGGGGTGAGAGTCGGCGGGACCAGAATGTTCTCCTGGCCTTCTAGCGAGTCCTCCGGCGGTGCCGCGGGCGATGCCAGCGCATCCGGGTTCGTGCTGCCACCGCGCGGAATGATCAGAGTCTGCCCGATTTGGAGCACGTCGGGATTCACGAGATTGTTTGCGGCGACCAGGGCCTCAACCGAGATCTCGTGTTCCTCGGCGATGGCCGACAGCGTGTCGCCCCCCTGAACCGTGTACGTCAGGGGCCTCATTGGCGTGGGAGCGGGCGTCGCCGGCACTGGAGATGGCGTGTCTGCCAGTGCCTCGGTGGGCGTATCGGTAGCTGAGACGGCAGGTTCTGGCCCACGGCGCCAGATCACGGCGATACCCAACAGGACAGCAGCCGCGACCAGAACAGCTGCGACAACCAGACCCCAGGCACGTGATCGCGTATT